>JAWOEP010000291.1:0-2870 GCA_046482705.1 Desulfotignum sp. | reverse complement strand
GTTGCCCGGGCATAACCGCTGCGGTCCATGGTTTCTGCAAACAGGGTATAGGCCCGGTCAGAGGACGGGGTATCGGGTATTGTCACCACCACATCATAGGTTTCAGCCACGGCAATGCGCAGCTCATCGGTTTCCACCGGCTTAATGTTCTGTCCGTCTGCCTGGACCACAGTCATGGGCAGGCCGGGTATCCGGATGTCATAAAATGTCATGGTGGAAGCATTGGCAAACCGCAGGCGCACGCGCTGGCCCGGTTCGGCAGTAAAGGTGGGATTTTCCTGCGCGGTTTGGCCGTTGATCAAATAGGTGTAGGTGGCCCCTGTGATATCGGCAATATCTGTGGGATCCATGCGCATGCGGTCCCAGGCCAGGCGTTTGGCAATCACTTCCTTAAAGGTCATGCCGGTGGCCTGCATCTGGTCCTGGATGTTTGCCAGAGTGGGCCGCTGAAAATTATAATACCCTTCCATGGTCTTGAGTTTCCACAGCACCCGCTGGGGGTCTTCAAAGGTCCAGTCCGACAGGACAATGGAGTGGTCCACATCATATTCTACCGGATCAGGATCGACAGGCGCAACAACAAGCTGGCCGTAGTGGCCGAGCTGCTCCTGGAGACCGGTGTGGCTGTGGTACCAGTAGGTGCCGTTCTGCCGGATGGGAAAACGGTAGGTAAAGGTTTCTCCCGGAGAGATACCAGGAAAGCTGATGCCCGGTACCCCGTCCATGGTAAAGGGCAGAAGAATGCCGTGCCAGTGAATGGAAGTTGATTCAGGCATACGGTTGTGCACCCGGATCAGCGCTTCTCTGCCTTCGGTCATGCGGATCACCGGCCCGGGAATGGATCCGTTGATGGTGATGGCCCGACCCGGCCTGCCGCCGATCAGCAGATTACGCCTTTCCAGGTAGAGATCGATGCCCCCGGTGCCGGTAGCATTGAGTTCCCCCATGTTTTCTGCCGGAGCAATGCCTGCATCTGCGCCCAGGGCCTGACCCAGGGGCCACAGAGCCCCGGTTACGGCAGCCGATCCTGCGGCTGCAAGAAAATCCCGACGGGTCATGGTAAATGAAAGAGAAGGTTTGGGCAACGATAGCCTGGGCGAAGATGCCTGCCTGTGCTTTGGTGTACGGCTGCAAAAATTCATGATCAAGGATTTCCTTTTGAAATTACGGGCACCAGGGTTCACTTCTGGTGCTGGTTGCAGAAATAGCAAGATCGGCCGCTGATTTTCTCTTTGCTTATCCGGCCATCACATATGCCGCAGGGTTGCCCCTGCTCTCTTCTTTTGGTCAGATATCTGGAAGGAAATTCGTCAGGATCGGCCTTATGCCTTATACAGACGTCAAATATCCTGTTCATGGTGGTGAAAAGGGTGTCAATCTCTTCTTGTGTCACTTCTTTTTTTTCCGGATGGATGCCGGACTGGTACAATATCTCATCTGAGTATATATTGCCGATACCAGCCAGTTTTTTCTGGTTCATGAGCCGGGATTTGATACTGCCCCCTTTTTCAACGGCTTTTTGAAAAAGGGCTTTATCAATTTCGTATGCATCAGGACCCAGCCTGTTTTTTTCTATGAATTTTTTTTGATCATCAATGAGCAGCACCTTGCCCAGCTTTCTGACAGAGATAAAGGCAAAGCGGGTGCCGTCATCAAAGTCAAGGATCAAAGGAGCGTGTTCGATATCCTGCAGGTCTTCCATATACAAGACACTGCCGGTCATGCCGAAATGCAGCACCAGTTCCCTGGTGTCTGTGGCAAGAAACAGATATTTTCCATGCCTGGTGGTCTGTTTGAAGGCCCGGCCTTCCAGATGTTTTCTCAAGGTGGCAGGGCTTGATTTCATCACCCTGTTGTTTCTGGCTGTTACACGGGCAATTTTTCGATCCAGTATATGCCGGTGGCAGTAATTTTTGAAAACCGCCACGTCAGGCAGTTCAGGCATGTTTCACCTCTCATATAATCAAAGGGACAAACGCATATTGTTCTTGGGTGAATTGTGTTTTTATCACATCGTGTTCTTTTTTCATGATGATCATGGGCCCTCTTTGATAGGGGCAAACGATAATCCCTTTGTCATTCAATAATTTGTGGGCCAGATCTTCTACCTTACTGACCATATCAGGACTGACCCCGGCGGTGGCAATTATCCGGTCGTATTTTCCATGGGGGTTCTGGAATATGTTTTCATTTTTGATCTCCAGATTGTCCAGCCTGTCACTTGCATCAATGTTTTTTTTCAGTTTTTCCAGATTTTTTCTTGCCAGGTCCACCAGTTCCGGTACTATCTCAGCGCTGATAACTTTGCCCGGATATACCAGGTAAGCTATCAGACAGGCATTCCATCCACTGCCGAAACCTATTTCCAGCACATCATGACCAGGTGTCAGTTCTGCCAGCATCAGGACCCTGGCCACAGTGGAAGGCTGGCTGATTGTCTGTCCATGCCCTATGGACAATGCGGTATCCACATAAGGATGGTGATCTATAAAAAATCTGCGGTCCACGGTGTCCATGGCATCCAGGATAGCGGTCACCCGCCGGGTGCCGGTTCCCTGATCTGTGACAAATCGTGTGACATAATTACTGACGCTTTTGAGCATCCTTTCTTTTTCCGGATTTTTTTCCATGGTGCGCCCCTATTTTTCTGAAATCATTTTCAAATTTTTTCTGTATTTTCGGAAATCTCATTGCTGCAGCAGGATGATATGTTTCAATATAGGTCCGGTCCCCGTTTCTGGGTGTGTGCCAGGCAGCCTTTCCCATGAGAACAACCAGTTTCGGTGCAATATCTTCTATTTGTTTGACCAGATAGGGAATGGACACTGCAATTTCCTGTTTTGTGGGTTTGCGGTTGTCAGGGGTTTTGC
>JAWOEP010000182.1:0-3219 GCA_046482705.1 Desulfotignum sp. | reverse complement strand
CCTGATCGGGGATGTCTGCCTGATCTTTTTTTCCAGCAGAAAGGTGTTCACGGCCGGACTGGCCGCCTTTCTGGCAGGCCATGTCATGTACGTGGCCGCATTTGCTGCATTTGGTGTCATTGGCCCTGTGGTATGGACGGCGGCCCTCATCTGTGTGGGTCTGAGCTCTGCCGTGTATCTGTGGCTGCGGCCACACCTGGGGGACATGCGCATTCCGGTCATCGCCTATATCGTGATCATCACGGCCATGGTCATATGCGCTGCCGCACTCATGAACAACCCCGGCCTGGATCCCGGCGCCCGTGCCCTGGTTTTTGGCGGAGCACTGCTGTTTTATGTTTCCGACATATTTGTGGCCCGCCAGCGGTTTGTCACAAAAGCCTTTGTCAACCGGGCTGCCGGTCTGCCCCTGTATTATGCAGGTCAGTTCATGATTGCTTTTTCCACCGGCCTTATCTGACACAGGAACCCGTCCATGATATATGATAAAGACAATCTGCAGATGGCCGTGATTCAGAAGCTGGCCGCCCTTGAAGACAGAAACGTTCTGGAGATCGGGTGCGGTGACGGCAGCCTGTCAGTCAGACTGGCTGTCGAAACCCGGCGCTATATTGCCATGGATCCGGACAAAGAGGCCATTGCTTCCGCCCGGCAGCTTTCGGGCAGCGCAGCTTTTCTGATGGGCAAAGGAGAGAACCTCCCCTGTGCAGACGCGTCATTTGATCTGGTGATCTTCATCCTCTCGCTTCATCACCAGAACAGCGGCCGGGCATTGATGGAAGCAGACAGGGTACTGAACAGCTCCGGCCGGCTGATCATTCTGGAACCGGCAGCAGACGGTGAATTCCAGCAGTTCTTCCATCTGTTCGATGATGAAACCGATGCCCTGACATCTGCTGCCCGGGCCATCGCCCACAGTCAGTTTGACCTGATCCGCCACAAGGTGTTTGCCGTCCCTGCTGAATTTGAAGATCTTTCAGAGCTTTGTCAGTATCCTTTTGGCCAGGACCCGGCCGATGAGACGGCCCCCACCAGAATTCTTGCCAAACTGCAGCAGTTTCAGGGCGGCATAAAAGAAGGGCAGCGCATTAAACTGTTTGACACAATTCATATTTATTCATTGGTGAAACGCCAAATTGACCGGAAATTTTAAGATGACAGGCAAAACTATAAAAATACGCTGCATGGACGGGTATCTGCTTGGCAGCACTGTTTTTGAACCAGAGCCTGATAAGGCCAAAGGCGTGGTGATCATCTGCAGCGCCCTGGGTGTGGAAAGGCGGTTTTATCATACATTTGCACAATATCTGTGTGAAAGGCACTTCACCGCCGTTACCTTTGATTACAGGGGCACGGGCGGCTCAAAACCGGGGGCTTTTTCAGGACCGCTCTTGCTGGCGGACTGGGGAAGACAGGATATCGACGCCGTCATCCGCTATTCTGAGTACCTGCCCGGGGCTCAGAATATTTTTCTGATCGGACACAGTGTGGGCGGCCAGTTGTTCTGCCTGGCCCGGAACGTAGTCAATCTCAAGGGCGCTGTCCTGGTGCGGGCCATTTTCAGCAGCGGTTTTAAAAAAGTGCGGGTGTCAAAACTTTTCCTCGCTTTCCCGCAGCACCTCCTCCTCTATGGAGGGGCTCAGGTAGTGATATTCCCTTAAAATCAATGCTGCCGACAGGCTGCAAGACAACCGTCCGGCGCCAGTATCAAATCAACCCCCAAATCCTTGAGAATCCATCGGCGTCATGCAGAACCTTGTCTTTTAAAGGCGTGAAATGATCAGGATTCCTCCTCCCGGAGCACACGGCGCAACACCTTTCCAATATTGGATACCGGTATTATATCCTTGAATTCGATCTGTCTGGGCCGTTTGTATCCGGCCATGTTCTCCTTGCAGAAGTCCATGATCTCCTCTTCGGTCGCGGTCTGACCCTCTTTTAATTTGATAAAGGCTTTTACCGATTCCCCGCTCTTGGGGTGGGGAACACCGATGACGGCGCACAGTTCCACTTTGGGATGGGTGTAGAGAATGTCCTCCACATCCCTGGGATAAACATTGAATCCACCCACGATAATCATGTCTTTTTTCCGGTCCGTGATCAGGATATAGCCGTCTTCGTCGATGTGGCCGATATCACCGGTGAGAAAATACCGCTTTCCTTCCAGAGAAACAAAGACCTCGTCATTGGCATCGGGCCGCTTCCAATATCCCTTCATGACCTGAGGACCGCAGGCCGCAATCTCCCCGTCCTCTCCCCGGGGTTTCTCAACAGTGGGATCTACCAGGTCCAGGATTTTAACATCGGTGCCGGGCAGGGGAAACCCAATGGAACCGATCTTCCGGGTCTCGGTATTGGTGGGGTTGGCGGAAATCACCGGAGCAGTTTCGGTGAGGCCATAGCCTTCAAATATTACAGAACCGGTCTTTTCCTCAAACTGCCGGCAGACCTCCGGCGGCAGAGGGGCACCCCCGGAAAAACAGCCCATGAGGGAGGACAGGTCATATTCGTTGAGCCTGGAATGGTTGGTAAAGGCCACAAAAATGGTAGGAACGGCCGGCATGATGGTCGGCTTATACGTCTGGACTGCCTTGAGCACCTCGGTAAATGGAGGATTACCCGCCCTGGGGTCAGGGATGCAGACCAGGCGGCTGCCCGAGGCTGTGGCAGAGAGCAGTGCCACGGTGATGCCGAAGCTGTGGTACCAGGGCAGGACGCCCAGGAAACAGTGGAATCCGCCCCTGCGCGCCCGCTCCGGCGGTTTGCCCTCTTCATGGACAAGGCGCAGGCATTCAAACAGGGCCTCCACATCGTAAGTGAAATTGGTATGTGACAGCTCCGCACCCTTGGGAACACCTGTGGTGCCTCCCGTATAGAGCATAATGGCGGTATCGTTTTCAGGATCGATCTCAACGTCAGGCGGGGTTGGGCTTGCCTGGGCGACCATGTCGTCGAACATGATATGGCCGGGGGTGTAGTTGGCCGCTTTGGGAATTTTTCCCAGGAGGCTTCCAAGGAAACTTTTTAATTTCGGTAGATAGCTTTTGATATTGCAGACGATGACAATGTCCACATCCGTCCCCTTTATGGCCTCCACTGTTTTGGGGTAGAGCTCCGGATGGTCCATGCAGAATACGGCTTTGGATTCGGAATCCTTGAGCTGATAGTTGAGTTCCGGCGGGGTGTAGACCGGATTACAGTTCACGGCCACGGCGCCCG
>JAWOEP010000135.1:0-11054 GCA_046482705.1 Desulfotignum sp. | reverse complement strand
CCGGGCACCATGGGGATCTGACGGGAGCGGATCTTTTCCAAAATGGACCTTGTCGGATAGGGTTCTGCCTCTCCCCGGGTCAGGGGCCGCAGGTTCAGGTCCATGACCAGGTTCAGGTCTTTTATCAGGTCCAGGTTTCGGTCGATCTTCCGGGCGATTTCCGGCTGCACCACCTGTTTTGTATAATTTGGATCATGGATGCGGATCAGGTCGAAATGTCCAACCACAAAGGGCTGGACCGCCTGGACCATCTCAAACTGGCGGTCAAAATATTCCAAGTACATATTTTCGACAGATCCGCAGGCCTTGACTGCAGCCCCATAGGTTTTCGGTGAATAATCAAAGCAGATGTCTGCCACATGGTGCACCGACCCCACCAGATAATCCGGGGAAAATTTGGCCGCCAGGTGCCGGACATGGGGCAGATACCCGGTAAAGGTTTCAATTTCCATGCCGGCAAAGATCTGAATGCGGTCTGCCAGATCTGCCTGCAGCTGTCTGATGGTCGTAAAATACCGGACAAAGCGCTGATACATGTGGTCCACCGTAAGGCCTTGTTCAATCTCTTCCGGATACAGAAATTTCGGTTGCACAGGCGGGATATGCTCGGTGATCCCCACCTGCTGGAAACCCATGTGAATATACTGCTGGATGATATCTGCCAGGCCGTCCCGGGCATGGCTGCAGAATTCACCGGAATGTCCGCCGTGAAGGGATATGGGGCCCAAAAGTGTCATGGACCGGGTTGTACCATTAAATCCGCGCAATGAAAAGGGTTTTGAATTTATCTGGATATTTGCCATAAGCATGCCGGGCTTTCGATCGCTCTGTGCAGCACGCTGTCCCAGGGCCCGCCCCTGGTGGTGTCCTGTGCCCGGCCCGGGGGCTGCGGGGGCCGGTTTACATACGAACAATGAAGTGCGGCATGCCGTCCTCTGGTTGAACACCATCCCTGCATCTTTTACCAGGCCCCCTCCGACGCTGACGGTCCGTTCACAGGACACCACCAGGGGCTTCCCGTAGAAGCGCATGCTGCTATAGCAAATATTCAGGGGAGCTGTTTATCCAGGATAATGAAAGGGCATTTTGCATTTTTGGGATTTGCAAAGATCGGGCGCGGTTAATTGTTATCTGAAAAATTTTGCGAAAGAAGTTTGAAACTTTTATGGAAAAAGGCGATACTCGCCTTTGTGCATACCAAAACAGTATGCCGCTTTTCAGGTAAAAAAAGGAGAATGGTTAATGAAATATTTTTTTAAGCCCGAAGGAATTGCTGTTGTGGGTGCCACCGCCAGTAAGGGAAAGGGTGGGAATATCATTGTGGCCAATTTAAAAAAAGGGTATTCGGGAAAAATTTATCCGGTAAACCCCGGATACACCGAGATTGAAGGATTACCCTGCTATCCTTCGGTTGCCGATGTGCCGGATCCTGTGGATCTTGCCATTGTATTTGTCGCAGCGCACATGGTGCCCCGGGTAATCAACGACTGTGCCAAAAGAAATATTCCCGGGGCCATGATTCAGTCGGCCGGATTCTCGGAAACCGGACCCAACGGGACCGCATTGCAGCAGGAGATCAAACAGATTGCTGAAAGAACCGGTATCCGGCTGTGGGGACCCAACTGCATGGGCCTGGTGGATGCCCGCCGCAGGTTTATATTTTCCACGGTGACACCGGCCATATGGGATACCGGTCTTACCTGCGGCAACGTGTCCCTGATCGCCCAGAGCGGTATGCTTGCAGGGGCCTTTCTCATCGATCTCATGTCCCACGGAACCATGGGGATCTCCAAAGTCTGTTCCATAGGCAACAAGATGGATGTGGATGAAAACGATCTTCTGGCATATCTGATCGATGACCCGGATACCGCAGCCATCGGGTTATACCTGGAATCGTTTACCGACTGCCGGCGGTTCATGGCCTTATCCCGCAGGTCCGCAAAACCCATAGTTATTCTGAACGGGGGCAAAACAGCCGGGGGGGCAGCTGCGGCAGTGAGCCATACGGCCAGCCTTTCAGCCATCGGGGCCCTGGTTTCCGGTGCCATGGCCCAGGCCGGCATTGTGGAAGCCGACGGTTTCTATCAATTGGCAGACTATTGCAAAACCCTGGGCATGTATCCCAACATACCGCCTGAAAGCGCGAAACGTGTGGCTGTCCTCACCTACACCGGTGCTGCAGGGATTGTTTCAGCCGATATCATGGATCGACACAACCTGGAATTGTCGAAACTTGATACCGCTACCCTGGATGCTTTGCAGACCGTTTTTCCGGAATGGATGCCGCCATCCAATCCCGTGGATATGTGGCCCGGAATCATTCTGAACGGGTCAAAAAAGACTTATAACAAGGCCATGGAAGCGGTCTGCGCCGATCCAGGTGTGGATGCGGTATTTGTCCATTGTTTTGCAGGCGGGTTCAGCCTTGAAACCGATCTTGACAGGATGGCGGAAACAGCAAAACAAGCCGGCAAACCAATGGTCTGCTGGATATCGGGTGAACGGGACCGGGTGTATCAGTTCCAGGTATCGGCACAAAAGACAGGGGTACCGGTATTCAGGGAAGTCATGGGGGCAGTGGAATGTTTGGGAATGCTGCTGAACCGCCCCATGGTGAATGAAACAGATGAAGGACCGGATGCTTCAGAACAGATTTGCCGGTTGAAAAACGATTCCCGCCTGCATGTGCTGACATCGGAAAAAGGGGCGCTGGATGAATATGTATCCAAACAGGTACTGGGTGCGTGCGGCATTCCGGTGGTGGAAGAGAAAAAGGTGATGTCTCTTGCAGAAGCCGGGCAGGCCGCCGCCGGTTTCGGGTTTCCCCTGGTGGCCAAGGGCATGGTTCCGGGGGTATCACACAAGACGGAATCCAACCTGGTCCACCTGGGCATTGCATCAGAGCAAGGTCTTGAAACTGCTGTGACCTCGCTTTTGCAGACCATGGGGGGCCGCGGCAGCATCCTGATCCAGAAACAGGTTCAGGGAAAAATAGAAATGGTGGCAGGTTTTGTCAGAGACCCCCGGCTGGGTCCCTGTGTCATGTGCGGACTGGGGGGTGTGTTTGCCGAAGCGCTCAATGACACGGTGTTCGGGGTGGCTCCGCTGACGCTGCAGGATGCGGTGCAGATGATTGACCGGCTGAAATGCCGCAATATTCTGGAGGGGTATCGTGGATGTGATCCGGTGGACAAAAGTACGCTGGGCAGTATCCTTGTAACCCTGGGGGATCTGGGATGTGCTTATCCGGGCATTCAGGAAATCGACATCAATCCTGTGATCATACACAAAGGGATACCCATTGCTGTGGACGGGTTGGTGGTGCTGGCACAGCGGGTGGAATCCGAATGATCCTCAGGCATGTTTGTCTTTTCCTGATGAAAAAAGATCCATTGCAGCCTTGATGATTTCACCTATGACAAGCGCATATTTTGCCATGTAGTCCGCAGTCTCATTAATGGTTAAAACCGTATCAGTTGTCTCATGGGAGATGGTTCTAACGGCCTCTCCCATTTCATGGGCACTGACTTTCAAGTCATTGCTTATTTGTGCAGAATTTGCGGAAATCTCATTAATGTTAGGAATGATCTGGTTAATAGAATCCTTGTTATTCAAAAAAGTGGTCTTCACTTCCGTGATGAGGCTGTTAAGGTTTCTCAACGCAATAAAGGCGTAACCGCCAACCAATAAAATCAAAATAAAAACAATAAAAATTCCCAGTTGATTGAGCGTAATGGATGCCTGCATACAGTTGTCCTTTTTTTGGTCTTTTTTAATTTTTCATTTTTTAGAACAGTTTGTATCAAATCTCAGTACTAGGCTTTTTTATCTTTTTTATCTTTATCTTTCAGATTATCTTTTACGTCCTCAGCAGCCTCTTGACCTTTTTCTCGCAACCGGTCTGCCTTTTCTTTAGCAGAGGCAGATACTTTGTTTTTGGCGGAAGCGATATTGTTCTTGAAATCCTTTATTGTTTCGGATGTACGGTCAGTAACAATCTGCCGTGTTTCCCTTCCGGATTTCGGGGCGAACAGTATACCGGCCATTACCCCTATGGCAGTGCCTATACCTGCGCCTATGGCCAGGTTTTTGGCTCTGTTCTGCCGCAGTGTTCTGGTACGTGCAATTCGAATTTGTTTCGCCTGACCTGCCAGGTTGTTTAATATCATGGCGTACCCTCCTGTCTTGACCAAATTTTCCCACATCATTTTTCTCCTTAGATAACGATCGGTAATATTCAGGTGCCATATGCAATTTTATGGACCTGTTTGCAGTATGCTTTTTGGCTGTCGGAAAGGCAATGGGTACAATTATGTATTTTTGCACATCCAGCTCCTGTATTGAGACAATGTTACCCCATCCGGGTATTTTTGAAACGGCGTCATATACGCAAGACTGATACGCGATATCTGCATTGCTGTAAAGTCTTCACCGGTTCTGCAGCAATGATCTGCATGTTTTGGCAGGTAAAAGTACAGCAATCACCCGATGGAAATTTTGGGTTTTCCACCTAAAATGAAAGTGAAGAAACGTGGCAGTTTTTATATCTGGTTGCCGCCTGAATCCGGATCAGCAAAAATTTGGTTATTGCTGAATCCAAACAATATGAAATCTGGAGGAACTATGCAGAATTTTTTAAAAAATATGATAATTATTTTGATGCTTATTGCACTGAATTTTCTGATGGTCAGCTGCAACACCATGCAGGGAGTGGGTGAAGATGTAGAATCCGCGGGTGAATCCATTCAAGATACAGCCGATTGAAAAACTGGAATTTGTCATAGCGTCAGCTCGAACTGGTGTTGACCGGACAGCTGATGGCCATGCGTACGGATCACTATAGTGATTTCATGTCCAAACATGAAGTCGTTCAAAAATAAATAAATGAATAGCCCGGATATTTCCATTATACGGACACACGCGCTTGACATTTCACAAATCCGGCAAATCATTTGGTGAGGTATCTATGTTTTCCTGAAAGGAAAAGACAAATATGGCATCAACTGATATGTGGAATGCACAATATATTGAAGCACAGTATAAAAAATGGAAAGATGATCCAAGCGCCGTTGCCCGGGACTGGCAGTTTTTCTTTAAAGGATTTGAGATCGGTGATAAAGCCCCGGCAGAAGATGAAACCGCCTGCACACCGGATGCAGCCCTGCAGCAGTCCCGTGTGGAATCACTGATATACCGGTACCGTGACCTGGGACATCTGATGGCGTGCATGGACCCGCTTTCTTTTTGCCCCACGGACCATCCTTTGCTGACCCTTGGCGCATTCGGCCTGTCGCAGGACCAGCTGGACACGTTTTTTTACACCCGCAGATTTTCCGACACTGGCCAGTCCCGGCTCAAAGACATTATCAGCCAGCTCAAAGAAACCTATTGCCGTTCCATCGGCGTAGAATACATGCACCTGCAGGACCCGGCGGAAAGACGGTGGCTCCAGGAAAAAATGGAGCCTGTAAAGAACCGTCCTGAATTTTCCCCCGGAGAAAAAACCGTGGTACTGGAAAAACTGATCCGCACCGGTCTTTTTGAACGGTTTTTGAACAAGAAATACCCGGGCCAGACCCGTTTTTCCCTGGAAGGAGCCGAGGTGATCGTTCCCATGCTCCACGCGCTTTTCAAGCAGGTGTCGGATGCCGGTTGCAGGGAAGTGATCCTGGGCATGACCCACCGGGGACGATTAAGCGTTCAGACCCAGGTGCTTGAAAGGCCGTACGAGGATATTTTCAAAGCCTTTGAGAGCTGTTATGACCCTGCAGACATCATTGGTGCAGGGGATGTAAAATACCACAACGGGTATCTTGCAGACATCGAGATTGCCGGCGGAAAAAAACTGCGGGTGTGTCTTCTGGACAATCCCAGCCACCTGGAGTCTGTAGATCCGGTGGTCCAGGGATTTGCCAGGGCCAGGCAGGAAATGGCAGGTGCTGAGGGCATCAACCAGGTCCTGCCCCTGCTGCTCCACGGCGATGCCGCCTTTGCCGGCCAGGGCATTGTGGCGGAAACCCTGAACATGTCGCAGCTTTCGGGATTTCACACCGGCGGGACCATTCACGTGATCATCAACAACCAGATCGGGTACACCACTACGCCTGAAAATGCCCGCTCCAGCCGCTATTCCACGGATGTGGCCAAGATGCTCATGGTCCCTGTTTTTCACGTGCACGGTGAAGACCCGGAAGCGGCCCTTCATGTGGTGCAGCTGGCAGCGGCCTACCGCAGAAATTTCCATAAGGACGTGGTGATCGATGTGATCTGCTACCGCAGGTTCGGCCATAATGAAGGGGATGAACCCTATTTTACCCAGCCGCAGATGTACGAGCGCATCCGTTCCCGAACTTCGCTGGACCGGGCATATGCTGACAGGCTGATCAGCGGGAAAATCATTTCTTCCAAAAAACCGGAGGAGATTTCATCCGCTGCAAAACAGGATATGGAAACCGCCTTTGCCGATGTCCGGGGCAGCACCTGCACTTTTCCGGAACACAGATTTTATCCGGAATGGGACGGTATTTCCGGCAGCTATTCCCATGAAAAGGCGGATACGGCTGTGGAAAGATCAAAATTGACCGCCTTTTCCCGGAAACTGTATGAAGTTCCGCAAGGGTTTGCCATATACGACAAACTGGCCCGGATGCTGGAGAAACGGCTTGACACGGTAGTAAAGGGCAGGGGCATTGACTGGGGTACAGCAGAAGCACTGGCATTTGCATCCCTTCTGTCCCAGGGCATTCCCATCCGGTTGAGCGGCCAGGACAGCGGCCGCGGAACATTTTCCCAGCGCCACAGCGTGATCCGGGACATTACAAACGGTGCGCTGTGGATTCCGCTGAACCATATTGCCCCGGACCAGGCCGAATACAGGGTCTATGACAGTTTTTTGTCTGAGGCCGGGGTCCTGGGGTTTGAATATGGGTATGCCGTGGCAAGACCCAACGTACTGACCCTGTGGGAGGCCCAGTTCGGGGATTTTATAAACAATGCCCAGGCGGTTGTTGATCTGTATATTGCCAGCGGTGAAACCAAATGGCAGCGTATGAACGGTCTGGTTCTGCTGTTGCCCCACGGATATGAGGGCCTGGGGCCGGAGCATTCCAGCGCCCGGCCGGAACGCTTCCTCCAGTTGTGCGCCAATGACAATCTCCAGGTCTGCAATCCCACCACACCGGCCCAGTATTTTCATCTGCTCCGGCGCCAGATGGTCCGGTCATTTCGAAAACCGCTGGTTATCCTGACTCCCAAAAGCCTGCTGCGGCATCCCATGGCGGTTTCAACGCTGGAAGAACTGACTTCGGGCAGTTTTGGCGAAATCCTGGATGATCCTGAAAAAAACAAGATTCCGGACCGCGTGGTGCTGTGCAGCGGGAAAATCTATTATGATCTTTTGCAGCAGCGGTCTGAATCGGCGCAGGACAGAATCGCTGTCATCCGGATTGAACAGTTTTACCCTTTTCCGGAGCAGTTGTTGAAAAAAATAATTTCCAAATACAAAGATACCCGGCAGTGGTACTGGGTGCAGGAAGAACCCGCCAACATGGGGGGAGCTGATTTTATCCGGCCGCGGCTGGAAAAACTGGTGGGCGGTTCTGTCCATTGCGTGGCCAGACCTGCACAAGCCTCTCCTGCCACAGGTTTTTCCGGTGTTCACAAACAGGAACAGGCAGCGATCATCAAACAGGCATTAACGCTTTGATCCGGCCTGTGTAAAGCCGGACCGCGTTGTTTACAGCATTTGAAAGGAGTTATCATGTCACGTGAGGTAACAGTTCCAAGCGTTGGTGAATCTGTAACAGAGGCCCTTTTGGTCCAATGGCTGAAAATTGACGGTGATACTGTTAAAGCGGATGATCCCCTGTTTGTCATTGAAACCGATAAAATCACCCTGGAGGTGACGGCAGACATTGATGGTGAACTCAAAATCAAGGTGGGAGAAGGGGAGACCGTGTCCATCGGTACGGTTGTGGCTGTGATTGAAACCAGCGGGGCGCATCAAAAAGAAACATCTGAAAAGATACGGGAAAAGGAACCCGAGAAAGATACACCAACAGTGCCCCAGCCATCTGAAAAAATGGAGATGACCGACCAGATACAAAAAACCGAACCGGATAAGAAAAAAATTCCGGAAAACAGAGAAGCCGGTAAACCAGTAGAAAAACCCCAGGATGCAGCAACGTCAAAAGACAACATAGCCCCGTCTGCCCGGCGCCTGGCACAGGAAAACCAGGTCAACCTGTCCGATATCACGGCCAGCGGACCGGGCGGCAGAATCACAAAGGGCGATATTATGCTCTTTCTGGAGTCTTCCGGGGACAGGGCAGATGAACCGGATACCCCTGCACCGGAAAATGCTGAGCCGGGCAAAACAGAACCGGAGAAAGCCGAACAGGCCAAAACCGAATCGGAGAAAACCGGCCTGGTGAACGCCGAACCGGATGAACCCGTTACCCGGGAACCCATGACCCCCATCCGCCGCAAAATTGCTGCGCACCTGCTCACAGCCCGGCAGAATACAGCCATGCTGACCACGTTCAATGAAATCGACATGAGCCGGGTCATGGCCATTCGCCAGGCATACAAGGTGCCGTTCAAGGAAAAGCACCAGGTGTCCCTGGGATACATGTCCTTTTTTATCAAAGCCTGTATTGCCGCATTACAACAATGTCCACAGGTCAATGCCTTTGTTGACGGCAACGATATTGTCTATCACCATTACTATCATGTGGGGGTGGCCATTGGATCGGGAAAAGGCCTGGTCGTGCCGGTGATCCGCCATGCAGACCGGCTGGATTATGCCGGGATTGAAAAGGCCATTGCCGATTTTGTAAAAAAAATAGAGAACAACCGGCTTGCGCTGGCAGATCTTGAAGGCGGCACCTTTACCATCAGCAACGGCGGCATTTACGGTTCCCTTTTAAGCACCCCGATTCTCAATTCACCCCAGAGCGGCATTCTGGGCATGCACAAAATTGAAAAACGGCCCGTGGTGGTCGATAATGATGTGGTCATCCGGCCCATGATGTACGTGGCCTTGAGTTATGACCACCGCATCGTGGACGGCAGGGAAGCGGTCACCTTTCTCAAACAGATAAAGGCCTGTATTGAAAACCCGGAACGGATGCTTTTGGAGGTGTAGCCATGAATAAAAAAAACTATGATGTGGTGGTCATCGGATCGGGACCGGGCGGTTATTCTGCAGCCCTGCGTGCAGCGCAACTGGGTTTTGACACCGCTGTCGTTGAAAAGGATGAAACCCTGGGCGGGGTCTGCCTGAATGTGGGGTGCATCCCGAGCAAAGCGCTGCTGGATTCAAGTGAACGGTATCACCATGCCCGGCACAAAATGGCGGAACACGGCATTGAAATCAACGATGTCCGGCTGGATCTGGGAGCCATGATGTCGCGTAAGAACAAGGTGGTGGCGGAACTGACCAAAAATCTCCGGCAGCTTCTGGAACACAGCAAGATTGACATCATCAACGGCACAGCCCGTGTGGAAGCACCGGACCGGGTCCATGTCACCCGGAATGAACAAACCGGCGCAAAAGACAGGGAACTGGGCCTGGCAGCCCGTTATATTCTGCTGGCCACCGGCAGCCTGCCCAACAGCCTGCCCGGCCTTGATTTTGACGGCAAAACCATCATCACTTCAACCCAGGCCCTGGAATTTGATGCAGTGCCGGACCGGCTGGGCATCGTGGGTGCCGGATATGTGGGGCTTGAGCTGGGATCTGTGTGGCAGCGGCTTGGGTCTCGGGTTACGGTGATTGAGGCGCTTCCCCAGGCAGCCGGCAGCGCAGACGGCCAGGTGGCACGGACCCTGACGCGGCTGCTCAAAAACCAGGGCATGGATATCCGCTTGAAGACAACGGTCACACAGGCTGAAGTAAAAGACAGCCAGGTCGTGGTATCGGTCAAAGCCAAAGACAAGGCTGAAACCCTTTTTTTTGACCGCCTGCTGGTGTCGGTGGGCCGGTACCCAAGACTTGACGGCCTGGGGCTGGATGACATCGGGGTGGAAAAAGACCCGGAAAGCGGCAGGATTATCGTGGATGCGGCTTACCGTACCAGTGTTTCGTCAATCTATGCCATCGGTGATATTATCCCGGGTCCCATGCTGGCCCACAAAGCCTCCGCAGAAGGTGCTGCCGCAGCAGAATGCATGGCCGGCCTGCCCGGTGAAGTCAATTACGACACCCTTCCTTCCGTGATTTATACCTCGCCCGAAGCAGCCGGTGCAGGTATGACCCAGGAAGATGCAAAAAAGCGAAAAATTCCGTTCCTCACCGGTACCTATCCTTTTTCAGGCACGGGCCGGGCCCGCTGTTTCGGGGAGACGGACGGATTTGTCAAACTCATTGTTCATGAAAAATCCGACCGCATCCTGGGGGTGCATATTATCGGTCCTAACGCCTCGGACATTATTGCACAAGGGGTGGTGGCCATGGAATCGGGGATTACTGCAGAAGGCATCGCCCGCATGGTTCACAGCCATCCCACCTTCAGCGAAGCGATGCAGGAAGCTGCGGCAGCTGTCCGACATAAATGACCAGGTTTTCACAGATATCAAAAATGATTTCGTGATCGACTTTGTCATAATGATGAGAAACAATATCACGCAAAACTTATGCACTGGATAATTGTTGAGTAGGAAAAATAGGTAACGTGGCCCTCCTCGGCGTGAACGCAGGGCAGCAAAGTTCTCGTCCGAGTAGAAAGCATGGTTGCCCCCTGTTGTATGCAGATCTATTTATTGGCTCAATTTGGAACTGGCAATACGATTAAGGCTTATGCCGGACTCAGCAGCTTGTATGGCCAATTTTCTATGTACCTCCGGAGGCACCCGGACCATGAATTTTCCGCTAAAGTGTTTACTTGCAATTGGTTCGGGAATAGGCTCATCGGTTTTGCCCATATCCAATAACACATCCGCTACAAGATTTCGGATGCCTTTCAGCGCTTTTTCCGGTGTATCGGCCAGCCAACTCAAGCTGGGAAATTCAACACACAGTCCCACATACTCATTATCATCTTCAGACCAGGTAA
>JAWOEP010000098.1:0-17300 GCA_046482705.1 Desulfotignum sp. | reverse complement strand
GAAACCGACGAACGCAATTATCTTGAGGAAATTAAAAATAAACTCTCTGCCGCTCTCGACCAGATTGATGAGAGCGGAAAAAACCACTATCCTGACAACGGCATTATTGCAGCCAATCATACACTGGCGCCCCTGCTTATGGAACAATTGAAATGATGGCTTTTTTAGATGACCCGGGCCATGGATGTCCTGTGTCTGACCTATCCCAGAAAAAGACAGGTTTTCGGTGCGATGGGAAACCGGCAGCAATCGATTTTTCTGGATGATATTGAAAGGCGCCTTGCGTTGTTTGAAAAGCAAAAAAAGAGACAACCGCCCAGACAGGCGCAGATACAGCTGGAAATGTTTTAAAGGAGAATGATATTTTACCTGTGAACGCCAGCCTGCCCGGTATCATAATGCATTGTTTTTCCAGCACAAACCGGTTTTACGTTGTCCGGTCCATGTGCAGGTACTGGCTGGTCTGCCTGGTTTTGACCGGGGTGTTCTGGTATATGCCTGAATGTGTCATCGCTGATATTTACAAGTATACAGATAAAGACGGGGTGGTGCATTTTACCAACACACCCACCACACCCGATTATGAACTGTATATCCGGGAACAGTCCAAGGACTCGGGCAGCTTCCCGGATACAGATGTGTATGATGACCTTATCCATAATGCCCAGCGCCTTTACGGGGTGCCCTTTGCCCTGATAAAGGCGGTGATACGGGTGGAGTCCGCGTTCAACCCCAGGGCGGTATCTGCCAAAGGTGCCAGAGGGCTTATGCAGATCATGCCGGAAAATGATGCATTCCTTTCCCTGTCTGATCCATTTGATCCTTCCCAGAATATCATGGCCGGCACCAGATACCTGAAACAGCTTCTGGACCGGTATCACCAGAAGCTGCCTTTGGCCCTGGCTGCCTATAATGCCGGTCCCACGGCCGTGGATAGGTACCAGCACATTCCGCCCTTCAAAGAAACCCGGGCCTATGTCCAGAAAGTGATGGCCCTGTATACCCGGTATAAAAAGGTTTAGGGCTTTTCTTCGGCCTGAACCTCTTTGATGAAGGCCAAAAGCCTGTCTTTCATATCAGGTCTTTCCAGGGCAAAGGCCAGGTTGGCCATCTGAAATCCCACTTTGTCTCCGCAGTCAAACCGGTTGCCGTGGAATTTGTACCCAAAAACAGGCTGTTCCTGGAGAAGGGTTTTCATGGCGTCGGTGAGTTGAATTTCATTGCCAGCTCCAGGTTGTTTTTTGCCCAAAAGATCAAAAATTCTGGGCATGAGGATATACCGGCCTATAATGGCCAGATTGGAAGGGGCCTGGTCAGGGGTGGGCTTTTCCACCATATCATTGATCCGGTAAATGTCCTGCTCCACGGCAGTGGCATCCAGGATGCCGTATTTATCGGTCTGGTCTTTGGGCACTTCCATGACAGCAGCCATGGAGGCCCGGAGCCGGTCAAACTTATGTATCATTTCCGAAAGAACCGGTCTGTCGGTCTGGATCAGGTCATCTGCCAGCAGCACGGCAAACGGCTCATCACCCACGATATCCCGGGCGCACCAGATGGCATGTCCCAGGCCCAGGGGTTCGTGCTGCCGGGTATAGATAATGGTGCCGGTGGGAGGAACCAGTTCCCGGATCTGTTTGAGCAGGTCATCTTTTTTTTTGTTTTCCAGTGCATGCTCAATTTCATAGGACCGGTCAAAATGGTCTTCCAGGGCTTTTTTCCCCCGGCCCGTGACAAAGACGATCTGCTCGATCCCTGCCTGGAAAGCCTCTTCCACTGCATACTGGATCAAGGGCTTGTCCACCACAGGCAGCATCTCCTTTGCCATGGCTTTGGTGGCCGGGATAAACCGTGTTCCCAGGCCCGCCACGGGGAAAACCGCTTTTTTTATTTTCATACCCTCTCCTTTGGATGTAACGGGTTGACATTCAGCTGCGTGTGCCTCTCTTTTGTCTTAATGGGGATTTTTTGCTGTGTCAAACCTAATTTTGGGAATATTTTCCGTCCTGCAGGCAAAGCCCTGGAAGCGTGTGTGTATCCGGTTGACATTATTGTATTTTTTTTATAGTATCCAGGGCCTTTGATACACGCAATAAATTTTTATTTAAGGAAAAAAAATATGAATGACCATAAGATATCTGAAATTCCGCCTGAACAGATGGGCCCCAATTCCCGGTTCACCTTTCAATGCCACAAAGGGGTAAAATGTTTTACGGACTGCTGCAGGGGAATTGATATCATGCTCACTCCCTATGATATTCTGACCATGCGCCGTAAACTGGACCTGTCATCTGAAGAGTTTCTGGCGGTGTTTACCGAGCCCAGGATACTGGAAAAAGCGGACATGCCGGTGGTGACCCTGAAACTGCTGGATGATGAACGCAGGTCCTGCCCGTTTGTGGAAGACAAGGACGGGTGTGTTATCTATGAGGACCGTCCCACCACCTGCCGGTATTATCCCATCGGCGTGGGGGCCTTGAGCTATTCCGGAGAACAGGGGGATAAGGATGAATTCTTTTTCACGGTTAAAGAAGCCCACTGCCTGGGATTTGAGGAAGACAAAGAATGGACCGTGGCCCAATGGCGCCAGGATCAGGGCATTGACGAGCGGGATGCGGTTAACGAAGGGTGGATGGACCTTATGGTCCGGAAAAAATCTTTGCCCCCCAGCATGAAGCTGTCTGAAGAAAGCAAAAAGATGTTTTTCATGGTCTGCTATAATATTGATAAATTCAGAGATTTTGTCTTTAATTCATCCTTTTTGAAGCGGTATGAGATCCCGGCAGACAAGACAGAAGAGATCAAATCCGATGATGTCAAGCTGCTGCAGTTCGGGTTTGAATGGCTGAAGTCAGCGTTTTTTTATGCCGGGCAGGAAAAATTCCAGGTGAAAAAAAGCTAAAATTTTTTTGACGGCCCGGTTGATTGGGATCTGTTTCGGTATTCTTTTAAAACCAGTTTCGGGGCAAACCGGGGGTTGGAGATATACTGACCCATGTTTTTCATAAAGGTGTCCTTCAGAGTGTCAAGCACGGCAACTTTTTCATGGTCCATGATAAAGTTGCGCTCCAGGCGGTATTCATATATGACTTTTTCACCCAGGGTTTCCCGAATCTGTTCATAAGTGACATTGGTAAGCGGTTCATGTGTGAACAGCTCCGGTGTTATCTTTATCTCCATGGATGCCCGCATGATGACCACCCAGGCATCTGCGCTGATTTTCCGGGATTGATCGGAAATTACTATGGTTTGTTCGTTTTCCAGTCTGGTTTCTTTTATGATGGTGTCGGTCATTGCAGGTTTCTGATTGAATTCAGTGTATTTGGATTTATTCATAGTCGTACCACAGGCCTTCCTGGTGGACGGGGTTGGAAAGTCTGTCATCAATGTCTATGCCGAAAAACTCCTGGATGGGTGCAAATATTTCCGGATTGGCTGCCTGGACTTTCTGCATGGCAGCCACTACCCTATCCAGCCCCTGTCTGGTCATCCTGCCCAGGGGCCTGCGGCAGGGGCCTGCGGGCATGCCAAGCAGCTGCATCATGGTTTTCAGAGGAAGGGGGTTTCTGGCCCGGCAAAGGGCCGGTCCGAAAGAAGTTTCTTCGGTGGTGGTGACCACCACCAGATCCAGCAGGGGTTTCAGCGCTGTCTGAAGCTGCCGGGCCGCATCTGTTTTGCCCTGGTTGAGGAAAGACACCATCTGTTCCATGGATTTTGGCACGATATTGGACATGACAGATATGGCCCCGGAGGCCATGATTTCCGGGTCTGTCATGATATCATACACCAGCGCGTCATCACCGGAAAATATCTGGAATCCGGGTTTGCAGCATTTTCTGGTGAGTTTCATGTTGTCCAGATTGCCGGTGGCTTCCTTGACACAGCTGATATTGGGGCATGATCCAGACAGAATGGCCAGGTCCTGGGGAAGCATCTGGGCCCCGGTGCGGCCGGGGATGATATAGGGGATGATTTCCAGATCCGGGTAACGGGCTGCCACAGCTTCATAATATTCTTTGCGGATTTCTAAAGAGGAGGGGCCGTTGTAATAGGGATCCACCATAAGGATGGCATCCACCCCTTGTTTGGCAGCATGTCCTGCCGCTGACAGGGCCTCATCTGTGTTGTTGCTGCCCGTCCCTGCGATGACCAGGCACCTGTGGTTCACCTGTTTGGCAGCCAGGGCAATGACATGGTTATGTTCCTGCCATTTGAATGTGGGGCTCTCTCCTGTGGTGCCTGTGACCAGAATGCCGGTGATCTGGTTGTGGATTTGAAAATCAATGAGCTGTTCCAGGCCTTTTTGGTCCAGTTCTGCGGTCCTGGTAAACGGGGTGATGAGTGCGGTAAAGCATCCTTTTTCCATGGAAGTATTCTCCTGAAATTGTAAAATAAAGATTCAGGTGCTACCACAGGCGTAATCCCGGTGCAAGAAAAATTATTGTCCGAAGACCGGACCCCAAAGATCTTGACTCCTGTGGCAAAAAGTCTATTATATAAAATTTGACCCGGAACACAAGATATAAATGTATACAATATTAAGGAGTTGTTCATGTCAGAAGCGCAGCAAAGGGACCATTTGCCCCGGAATGCGGATGAGCATATTGCAAGACTCAGATACCAGTTGACCCGGAATTCTGAATGCGGCACCACCCATTACAACCTGGGGGTGGCCCTTTTGGGAAAACAAGAATATATGGAAGCTGAAAAAGTGCTGCACGAAGCCATTGAGAACAGTCCTACCCTGGCCGAGGCCTATGTGCTTCTGGGCGGGATCTGTCTGCAGCGGGGGGACCTGGAGGGGTGTTACCGGTTCAACCAGCGGGCCACCAAAGCCCGGGCCGGATTTGCCGAAGGGTATGCCAACATGGCTTTTGTTCTGCTTCAGCTGGTGGACGGCAAGGATCCCAAAGAGGATGAGGAAAAAGTGGACAAGGCCATTAAACACCTGAAAAAAGCCATTATCCATAACAAAAATTTTGTCCAGGCATATGCCACCCTGGGTACGGCCTATTTCATGAAAGGTCTGCATGCAGAAGGGGTTAAAGCCAGTCAGGAAGCGGTTCAGGTGCAGCCGGAATTTCCTGTTGCACACAATAATCTGGCCGTGGGGTTTCTGGAACTTAAAGACTATAAAAAGGCCATCTACCATTGTGATAAAGCCCGGGAGCTGGGCTATGAGGTGGCCCCACAACTTGTCGAAGAACTGGAAGCCTATAGGGAGGTATGAATTTCAGGCCGGATATATCCTTTTCCATGCCGGGGTACAACGCCCGGGTTGGTCCGGACAGCCCTGTGTGGGATATGCCCCTGTCCGGAAAAAAAAACAGTGAAGTCAATCAGAACGAAACCAGCCAGAATGGTATAAAGCCTTCTGCTGCAAAAAGCTTTTTTTCGAATACCTGTGAAGCATTTACAGTGGGGGAATATTTTCTGGCAGCCCGGAATTTTTTGATCACAGATAACAGCAACATGCTGTATCGGGCTGTCACATCCCTTGCAGACAACTGCGGCCGGATCCAGGCCATTGATATAAGCCTGGAAAAACACGGCGCCTTTTATCACCCCCTGAAAATAACCATTGCAACCCAGTCTTGTTCTCCCCTTTATCTGGTACTCAATGGTGCTGTAAAAGAACCGGGGCTCACCCTCATCAAAACAGAATGCCAGTTGCTGGCAAACATGGCCTCCCGGGTGGTCCCGTCTTTTATTCCCCGGGTATTTGGTACTGGTGAAATTAGATCAGCCGGGAGTGTTGCGGCATTTTTTCTGGGGGAATGGTTTGCCGGATTCTGTGAATTCCATGTGACCCGGACATCTAGCGGAAACCAGGTGGCTGTCTGGCAGGATGACGGCACCCATGTGGTGATTCCCTGGAAAAATGCTGCCGGGATATACGAGAAAATTGCCTATCTTCTGACAGCCTATTATGACATCCATACCGGGAATGAAATTTATCCCTGGCACCATGCGGCCGGTGATTTTGTTGCGGCTGCAGGGGCTCTACAGACAGGGGATGTCCGGCTGATTACAATACGGGGAACTGCCCCGGTGAATAATGCGGCAGGGGATATATCCGACCCGGGCGCACACCTGCTTTCCTGTCTGCTTTTTTATTTTTTGAACCTGACGCTGCGCATGCGCTTAGACCGGGTGGATGGCACCGGTCCCATGGTTTTTCTGCCACAGAGCGTACTGGATGCAACAATAAAAGGTGTGCTCACAGCCCTGGATCACCGGGCAAACGGGTTTCTGGGAGCAGGGACTGAGGATCCGCCGGTACCCAAAGATATCTGCCCTGTTTTTGTTGATTTTGTGAACGGTTTCAGTCAGGCACAGCTCCAGGATATCATGGCAAATCTTGTGGATGCCTGGCCTTCGGATGCTGCTGAATGGGAACTGGTCCATGAAAATCTTTTTTCCCACTGCGCCGGAATTTGTCAGGTATTGAAGATGCCATGGTCAGGTTTTCAAGGCCAGAGTACGAAAAACCGGTGAACCGCTGGTTTTTTTATTGACATGTGCAAACAGAAATTCTATACCTGCAATGGTATTTTGCTGAAGGTGTACCTTGAAACAAGATGGTGTTTGCAGGACAACTATTTGAAATGATAAAAAATCAGACTATTGAATGAAAAGCTTGGAAATTCTTTTCATTATTGAATGTACATTTAACTTTTAACGGAGGTAAGTAAATGGCTAAGCATGAAACTCCTTTACTGGACCAGCTGGAATCCGGCCCCTGGCCTAGCTTTGTCTCTGACCTGAAATGTCAGGCTGAAAAGAGAGCAAAGAATGAGGAAGGTATTGAATTCCAGATTCCGGTGGATGTTGTTGAGGATCTTCTGGGAATTTTGGAACTTTCTTACAAACACGGAAGAACCCATTGGAAACACGGCGGCATTGTCGGTGTTTTCGGTTATGGCGGCGGTGTTATCGGCAGGTATTGTGACCAGCCCAAGAATTTTCCCGGTGTTGAAGCCTTCCACACCATGCGGGTGAATCAGCCTGCCGGCAAGTATTACAAAACTGATTATCTCAGAACGCTTTGCGATCTGTGGGATTTCAGAGGCTCAGGAGTCACCAATATGCATGGCTCCACCGGTGATATTATTCTTCTGGGAACCACAACCAAGCAGCTGGAAGAAATTTTCTGGACTTTGACCCATGACATGAACCAGGACCTTGGGGGCTCAGGCTCCAACCTGAGAACACCCTCCGACTGTCTGGGACAGTCCCGGTGTGAATATTCCTGCTATGACACCAATGCCCTGGTGTATTTTCTGACCAATGAATACCAGGATGAACTCCACAGGCCTGCTTTCCCCTATAAGTTCAAATTCAAACTGGACGGCTGCCCCAACTGCTGCGTGGCATCCATTGCCCGGTCTGACATGTCCTTTATCGGTACCTGGAAAGACGACATCCGCATTGATCAGGATGCGGTAAACAAATATGTTGAGAACGATCCTGCCTATCCGGCCAATGCCGGTGCCTATAAAGGCAGCAAAGACTGGGGTCCCTTTGACATTGAAAAAGAGGTGCTGGGCCTCTGCCCCACCAGGTGCATGAAGTTTGAAAACAAGAAGCTGTTCATCGACAATGCCAACTGCACCCGGTGCATGCACTGCATCAATGTCATGCCCAGAGCCTTGAAAATCGGTAAAGAAACCGGTTGTTCCATTCTTTGCGGGGCAAAAGCACCGATTCTTGATGGTGCCCAGATGGGTTCTTTGCTGGTGCCGTTTATTGAAGTCAATCCGGACAATGATTATGAAGCAATTACGGAAGTCATTGAAAATATCTGGGACTGGTGGATGGAAGAAGGCAAGAACCGTGAACGTCTTGGTGAGCTGATCATGCGGCAGGGTTTCCAGAAACTGCTTGAAGTGACCGGTATCGATCCTATGCCCCAGCATGTGGCCTATCCCAGAACCAACCCGTATATCTTCTGGAAAGAAGATGAAGTACCCGGCGGCTGGGAACGCGATGTTGACGAATACAGAAAACACCATCTGAGATAGAAAGGGAGAATAATAATGGCATTTATTTCGACTGGTTATAATCCAGAAAAACCGATGGAAAACCGGATTACCGACATCGGTCCCAGAGACTATAACGAATTTTATCCTCCTGTGATCGCAAAAAACAAGGGCAAATGGTCTCACCATGAAATCCTTGCGCCCGGTGTACTCGTACACGTGGCTGATTCAGGAGATGAAGTATATACGGTAAGAGTGGGCGGGGCCCGCCTGATGTCCACCAGCCTGATCAATGAAATCTGCGACATTGCAGACAAACACTGTGACGGATATGTACGGTTCACCACCAGAAACAATGTGGAGTTCATGGTGGATGCCAAAGACAAACTGGAACCTTTGAAAAATGAGCTGTCCTCCAGAAAATTTGACGGCGGTTCTTTCAAATTTCCCATCGGCGGTACCGGTGCCGGTGTTACCAATATTATCCATACCCAGGGATGGATCCACTGCCATACCCCGGCCACCGATGCCTCCGGTACGGTCAAGGCTGCCATGGACGTATTGTTCAGCGATTTTCAGGACATGAGACTGCCGGCCCAGCTCCGGGTATCCATGGCCTGCTGCCTGAACATGTGCGGTGCGGTTCACTGCTCTGATATCGCTATTCTGGGATATCATAGAAAACCGCCCATGCTGGACCATGAATATCTTGACAAGGTCTGCGAAATTCCGCTGGCTGTTGCTGCATGCCCCACCGCAGCCATCAAGCCTGCCAAGGTGAAGCTGGACTCCGGCAAAGAGGTCAAGTCTGTTGATGTTAAAAATGAACGGTGCATGTACTGCGGTAACTGCTACACCATGTGCCCGTCCATGCCCCTGGCTGACACCGAAGGGGACGGGATCGTTCTGATGGCCGGCGGCAAAGTGTCCAACCGGATTTCCGATCCCAAATTTTCCAAGGTAGTTGTGGCCTTTCTGCCCAATGAAATGCCCCGGTGGCCGTCCATGACCGATGCCATTCAAAGAATGGTGGAAGCCTATGCAAAAGGCGCCAACAAATATGAGCGTCTCGGAGACTGGGCGGAAAGAATCGGATGGGAAAAATTCTTTGAGGTGTGTGAACTTGATTTCACCCACCACTTGATCGATGATTTTCGTCAGCAGGCATACATGAGCTGGCGGCAGTCTTCTCAGTTCAAATTCTAATGTCCATTTGTTTTTGAACAGATCCTGCTGCATATGATGAAAAGCCGGGGCTTTCCGCAAGGGTGCCCCGGCTCATCCATTTTAATATAAAGGAGTGAAGACAA
This sequence comes from Desulfotignum sp., assembly GCA_046482705.1. GTDB lineage: Bacteria > Desulfobacterota > Desulfobacteria > Desulfobacterales > Desulfobacteraceae > Desulfotignum. Next base: position 8,008 of record JAWOEP010000098.1, on the reverse strand, counting down.
TGAGTGATCTTCTTGACAACAAAGAAGCTGCACAAGATGCGGTATTGGAATGGCTGAACAAAAAAGCCAAAACAAAATCCAAATTCTATATCAAGGATTTTTACAAGATTTTCCCGGATGACAAACCCAGGATGATCAAAAAAGTCGTCAATAAAATGGTGGAGGACGGTATTCTTGAATACTGGTCATCCGGTTCCACCACCATGTATGGCATTAAAGGCGGGGGCATCCAGCATTCTTCTGAAGGCGAAAAATAAGAAAAGACAAAAGACACAAACCCATGCAGGCAAGTTGTGAAAGTGTCCCGGGCGTGGTGGTAGCAGGTCTCAGGGGTGGATCAGGCAAAACCATTATCTCCCTGGGAATAACCGCTGCATGGAAACGCATGAATCTTGCAGTCGCCCCATTCAAGAAAGGGCCTGACTATATTGATGCCGGCTGGCTTTCTCTGGCAGCCGGCCGCCCCTGTTACAATCTGGATACCTATTTGTGCCATCCAGATGTTGTGCAACAGTCTTATGCCACCCATTCCCATTCTTGTGATATCGCCCTGGTTGAAGGAAACCGCGGCCTTTACGACGGCATCGATACAGACGGGTCCACATCCACGGCTGAACTGGCACTGCTGCTGCACCTGCCGGTGCTGCTGGTGCTGGACTGTACCAAAAGTACCCGGACCATGGCAGCGCTGCTGCTGGGCTGCATGCATTTTGATCCCCGGATACGCATTGCCGGCGTGATCCTCAACCAGGTGGCCGGCAGCCGCCACCGGAAAAAAGTTACGGACAATATTGAACAGTTCTGCAGGATTCCGGTTTTCGGGGCTGTTCCCAAACTTGGATCCGAAGATTTTCCAGAACGTCATATGGGGCTTGTGACCTCGGCTGAGCACGGATTTTCCCGTCAGGCCCTTACATCAGTAGAAAAAATGGCCAAAGACCATATTGACCTCAAAACCCTGTACCGGGCAATCACCGATGATTGCGACACTGCAGAAAAGAAATATACCGATGGTGACAGCCCGGATAAGGTTTCGCCGGGGGGAGTGTTTTTCGAACCAGATTCTTTGCCAAAGAATCCTGGACATGACCAGGTGGTTATCGGGGTTGTAAGGGATTCTGCGTTTCAGTTTTATTATCCGGATAACCTGGCTGCCCTGGAAAATTTGGGGGCGAAAATTGTTTTTATCAGTCCTTTGCACCAGAAAACCCTGCCTGACGTGGATGCACTTTACATGGGCGGGGGATTTCCTGAAACCCATGCCCCACAGCTGGCAGAAAACACAAGCTTCAGGGAGCATTTGAAACAGTTGTCCCAAAAAGGGCTGCCCATTTATGCTGAATGCGGCGGCCTGATATTTCTGGGCCAAAGCATCCGCCTGAAAGACAAGGAATATCCCATGTCCGGTATCCTGCCCATCTGGTTCGGCCTTTCAATCAAGCCCCAGGGCCATGGCTATACCCGGGTTCTGGTGAAGCATAAAAACCCGTTTTACCGCACCGGCGAAATGCTGAAAGGCCATGAATTCCGGTATTCCAAAATTTTGAAAATCGATTTTCAGGACCATGAAATGGCCTTTGCCATGGAAAGGGGCAAAGGTATACTGGATAAAAAAGACGGTTTTTTTAAAAACAATACCTTTGGCACCTATACCCATATCCATGCCCTGGGATCTGTATCCTGGGCTCCTTCCCTGGTGGAGAAAGCCAGGGCATACAAAGCGAGGCGATACCCATGAAGGTGATTGCATCAATCAGTGAAATGACCCGGTTTTCGGAAAATCTGCACCGACAGGACCAGACCATTGCGTTTGTACCCACCATGGGATACCTGCATGAAGGCCATTTAGCCCTTATGCGGGAAGGTAAAAAAAAGGCTGATCACCTGGTGGTATCCATATTTGTCAACCCGGCCCAGTTCGGGCCCAGTGAAGATTTTTCCACCTACCCCCGTGCTGTGGAGCAGGATCTGGAAAAATGCAGAACCATTGGTGCAGCTGCCGTGTTTATCCCGGGTTCAGCTGATATGTATCCCCCGGGTTTCCAGACCTATGTGGAACTGGAAAAACTGCCTTTCCACCTGTGCGGTCTGTCCAGGCCACAGTTTTTCAAAGGGGTGGTCACTGTGGTGACCAAATTGTTCAATATTGTCAATCCCGATTTTGCCCTTTTCGGAGAAAAGGATTATCAGCAGCTGGCCATTATCCGGCAGCTGGTAACCGACCTGAATTTCGGCATAGAGATTGTCGGGGTGCCCATTGTCCGGGAGCCGGACGGTCTGGCAAAAAGCTCGAGAAACAAATACCTGACACAAAAACAGCGTCCCCATGCCCTTTTGCTCCACCGCTGTATACAGGCAGCCAAAAAAATGGTGAAAAACGGGGAAACCGATGCCAAAAAAATAGAGGATGCAGCCATTGAAACCTTATTGTCCTGTCCGGATATCACCGTGGACTATGTCAGCATATGCGACCCTGTTACCCTGGACAGGGTAACCAGGATACAGGAAAAAGCCCTCATGGCTGTTGCTGTGTGGCTGGGCAAGACCCGGCTTATCGACAACCAGATACTGGGTCAGCCGGATAAAAGCGTGTAAAAAGACATGGCATCTGCATCAGTAAAAGGGCATGGCCACAGTTTCGGTCAGGAGCATAAGCAGCCGGGAGAAACCCGTACCCTCATAGTAATCGCAGTTACCGCCGTCATGATGGTGGTGGAAATCACCACCGGCATTATTTTCGGGTCCATGGCCCTGCTGGCGGACGGCCTGCATATGGCTTCCCATGCAGCAGCGCTTACCATAACTGCGCTGGCCTATGTTTATGCCCGGCGCCATGCCCATGACACCCGCTTCAGTTTCGGTACAGGCAAAGTGAATGCTTTGGGCGGTTTCACCGGGGCGGTGCTTCTGGCGGTATTTGCCCTTATGATGGCGGTGGAAAGTACGGCAAGACTGGTGAATCCAGTGGAAATTGCATTTAACCAGGCAATTCTTGTGGCAGTGATCGGTTTGGTGGTCAATGTTCTTTCCATGTTCATTCTGGGCAGCCACAAAAGTCATGACCACGGCCACAGCCATCACAGCCATGACCAGAACCTGCGCTCCGCCTATCTGCATGTTCTGGCAGATGCCCTGACATCTTTTCTGGCAATTTTTGCCCTTCTGGCTGCCAAATACTTCGGTCTGGTGTGGATGGATCCGGTTATGGGGATCATCGGCGCTGTTCTGGTTTCACGCTGGTCTGTGGGACTGCTGCGGTCCAGCGGCCGGGTCCTGCTGGATCACCAGGCGCCCGAAGACATCCTGCACAAAGTGACAAATACCATTGAAACCCTTCCTGATAACCGGGTGGATGATCTGCATGTATGGGCCATCGGCCCCGGTATCTATGCGGCCATAGTATCGGTGGCTGCACGCAACCCTGAATCACCTGCATACTATAAGCAGCTTTTGACCTGTTGCGAGTTGAACCTGGTGCATGTATCTGTCGAAATCATACAGGCCCGGTGATCTGTCTTGTACCTGATTGGCGTATACCTGGATGCGGGTTGAAAAAAACAGGCGGTTTTTCCGGCAATCGGAAAAACCGCCTGTGCAAAAGTTACGCATTCAAAAGGTGATATAATCAGGCTTTTTCATGGCACTGGTTGCAGGAAGTAGGGGCCGGTCCTTTACGGCCTTTCGGGTCCCCGGCTTCAATATTCACCTCTTTGTGGCAGTCTCTGCAGTTTCCATGCATGGCATTCTCATGGACCATGATGTCTCTTCTGTTTTCTTTGGTTTTTTCAAAAATATCATGACATTCATAACAGGGCTGGACATCATCTCCCATTGTAAGCTCTAAGGGCTCACCATTCTCATCATGGTGGCACTCGCCGCAGGAAATGTCATAATCTTCGGCGTGTTTTTTGTGGGTGAATGTCACCGGCTTGAACTGGGGGGGACCTTTTCTGCGCTGGTCATAACCAGGGGTCTCCAGTTGGAATGTGTCCTCCACCTCGGTACCTGCCTGGATACCGGTTGCGGCAAAGATCGCAGCCAATCCTGCAGCCAGCAGCAGCACAATCAGTTTTTTGTTCATACGCGTTTTACTCCTTTAGCTGTTGAATTATGTATTTTCACTTTTACCGGTACCGAACCCCGGGACCGGAGGGATTTTACGATAAAACTGTCTATTTTTTTACACAACAACTGGACAAAGTCAATAAAAATTCCGGATATTCCTTTTGGGCTATTCTGTTTTATCTTTCTTGTCCGATGGGGAAGTGGTGCTCTCGGATGCCGTGTCTGCATCAGTTTCTGCGTCTTTGTCAGCGGGGGTTTTTCTGCCGAATATCCGGGCGCCCAGAATGCTGATTTCATAAAGAATCATCAAAGGAAGGGCCATCATTACCTGGGTGATGACATCCGGCGGGGTTATCAAAGCAGCCCCCACAAAAAAAAGCAGCAACGCATATTTCCGGTTCTTTTTTAAAAACGGCACTGTTACCAGGCCCATGCGGGCCATGAAGGTCAGCACCAGGGGCAGTTCAAATACAAGCCCGAAGGCCAGCAGCATTTTGGAGGCAAATGAAAGATACTCTTTCATGGAGGGCATGGCCTGGATGGTATCATTGGCAAACCCCAAAAAGAACTGAAATCCATATGGAAAAACAACGAAATATCCAAAGGAGGAACCCAGGACAAAAAAGAAAATGGACAGCAGTACAACCGGCAGCATATATTTTTTTTCGTTTCGATACAGCCCCGGAGACACAAACATCCAGAATTCATAGAACAATACAGGTGTGGCCACCACAATGCCGGCAAGCAGAGATACCTTGAGGTAGGTGAAAAAGGCCTCGGGCAGACCGGTAAATATCATTCGGGCATTGCCGTCGGCTTCCATGGCGGTCACCAACGGCGCGGTTAAAATCCGGAACAGCTGTTCCTTAAATACATATGCCCCGGCAAACCCTATTCCTACGGCAATAAATGAGCGGACAAGCCGGTCGCGCAATTCTCCTAAATGTTCTGTGAACGGGCTTTTGGTCTCGGTTTCCATGGGTTATCCGCTATTTTTTGTCCCCGCTGCCGTCGTTTTTGGGGGCATCATTTTCAGGTGCTGTTTCAGCATCATCTAAAGGCCCGTCCTTTGGGGCATCGGTTTTTTCCTGATCCGGTTTTTTCTGATTTTGGCCGTTGTCTTTTTCTTCCCGACGGGATTTGTCGGTTATATCTGTCATATCCGCGGCAGAAGATTTTATATCATGAAGGGTGGTTTCCATGTCAATGCTGCGTTTGAAATCCTGGGCCGACCGTTTGAATTCACCCATGGCCCGGCCCAGTGTTTTGGCAAGTTCCGGCAGCTTTTTGGGGCCTATGACGATCAGGGCTATGGCCAGAATTAACAGGATTTCAGGCATTCCAAGACCAAACATATTATCTTATATCTCCTTTTTTTGCAGCGTAGTCTCCAGGTTAAGGGTTTTACACCGAATTTCAGGGACATGTCAACCTGAACAAATGGTCAGGGTTTTTTATTATATTTTTTGGGGTGTCCGGGCCGTCTTTTTCTCGGCCGGCCTTTTGCCGGGACCTTTTTTTGTTGCTGCTGCCTGGGAAGGGGTTTGGGCAATGGCTGTTCCAGGGTTTTTGATGGATATTCACAGGTGATTTTGTGGCCCAGGACCGCCTCAATCTGGGGGATCTGAAAAGAGCTCATTTCATCGGCAAAGGAAATTGAGGTGCCTGCAGCGCCGGCTCGTCCGGTCCTTCCAATGCGGTGGATATAGTGTTCAGGTTCAAAGGGCATGTCATAGTTGACCACATGGCTGATGTTTTCAATGTGCAGACCCCGGGCTGCCACATCGGTTGCCACCAGGATATTGATGGTGCTGTTCTTGAACTGGTTCAATACCTTGAACCGGTTGTCCTGGGATACATCCCCGGACAGGACCTTGCATTTGAGCCTGTACCGGGAAAGTTTGTCGCATAAGAATTTGGCCGTATCCTTGCGGTTGACAAAAATGAGCACCCGGTCAAGTTTTTCCGATACAATAAGATTATAAACATGCTGGAATTTTTTATCTTCAGTGGTGAGATACACAATCTGGCGGATATTTTCAGCGGTGGTCTGTTCCGGATCAATTTCAATCCGGACCTTGTTTTTCGTGGTCCAGGAATCAGCCAGACGCAGGACTTCTTCGGTGAGGGTGGCTGAAAAAAACAGGGTTTGGCGCTTGTCCTTGTGGGGGGTCATGTACACCAGACGTCTGACATCCGGAATAAATCCCATGTCCAGCATCCGGTCTGCCTCATCAATGACCACGATTTCCACTTTGGACAGATTGATGCGTTTTTGCCGGATAAAATCCAGCAGCCGTCCCGGGGTTGCCACAATAACATCAACCGGATTGTCATGAAGTATCTGCTGTTGTCTGGCATAGCCGGTCCCGCCATAAACAGATACAATTTTCAGACGGGTATATCTGGCCAGGTCATTGAAATCTTTTTCAATCTGGTGGACCAGTTCCCTGGTCGGTGCCAGGATCAGTGCCCTGGGAAACCCTTCTTTGTTTTTCACAGGATTTTCGGTGAACGCCTTGATCATGGCGATAATAAAGGTGGCGCTTTTACCTGTTCCTGTCTGGGCTTTGGCTGTGGCATCTTTTCCCGCAAGGGTATGGGGAAGCAGGGCTGCCTGGATTTCCGTGCAATATGCAAACCCCAGATCTGATATGGCATGCATGAGATTTTCAGGCAGGTCCAGATCATGAAAGCGGGTCTTTCCCTCTTCAGGTGCCACAAAAAAATTTTTCAATGACCAGGATTCCTGGTGGTCAGGGTTTTTCTGATCCATTTTTTCAGGGCGTTTTTTTGCAGTCCGCTGTCGCTGATTAATGCTCTTTTTTTGGGATTCCCTTGCTGCGTTGGTTTTCAAAATCTGTTGTGCGGGTTCGAACGTGGTTTGCAGCCGGTCAGGTTCTGGTTTTTCTCCATCGGGATGTGGTTGTATGGGATCAGGATGGGTGAAAGTTTTGGCCTGGCTGTCGGTTTCCTGCTGGTTTGTCCGGGTGCGGGGTTTTTGGAACAATTGTTTGAAAAAAGAGATAAGTGGTTTCAATATAACGCTCTGTGTTTGGGTTTTTAAAAAAATGGAGACTGCCTGTGTGTTAGTAACAGACAGGCAGTCATTTGTGAAGCAAAATTTTGTGGAACCATCGGTCATCCACCTGCTACCAGGGGGAGCAGGCGGATGACAGCGTTTTTTGGAATCAGGGTTTCATGAAATTTTGGACTGGATACCAGCCTGCCGTTCAGCCGGACCACCGAACAGAGACGGACATTATCCATCTGTTCCAGAAGATCAGCAATTGTCATGCCCTGGTACCAATGTACGGGTTTGTCATCCACCTCTATCATATGATGTTTTTGTATCATCGGATCTGTTTTTATATGAAAGCCGTCAGCCATCAGCTAACAGCTTTCATGCTTTGTTGTGCCCGTCAGGGCATGGGTGTTATTTGACGTTGTGTTGTTCCAGTACCTGCAGTACCTCAGGAAAATCAATGCCCAGGCGTTTCACGGTTTCTTTTGTGGGGATGCCGTTGTTGTTCCATCCCCTGCGTTCATAAACCGCATCCTTGAGCTGTTCATACTGGGATTCCCGTTCCTTTCTCAGGGCCGCCACCTTGGCATCGGTATCCATACCGGAAATATCCATGCCGTATTTTTCGGTCAACTGTTTGTCATAGCGCTCCTGACGGCTTTCATATTCTTCGGCAGTAACAGGTCCCATGGCCCGGTAGGGAATGGTATCGTGTTCTCTGGTACCATATCCCATCTTCAGGTTAAAGACCCGCTGGAAATTGTACACTGCCTCGCTCATGGAGATCAGGTCATCAGCATTTGTTTTCTTGCCGGTGATGGCGGAAAAGAAATCCGCATACCACTGGACATGTTTGATCACCTTGGCAGGTTCTTCGGTTTCTTTGTTGTCTTCAGGAACAATATCGTTCCAGGGCAG
>JAWOEP010000481.1:0-3417 GCA_046482705.1 Desulfotignum sp. | reverse complement strand
CATAAAAGTACTGGTCAAATTCACAGTCAATGCAGTGATACGATTTAGGGCATGCCTTAAAGGAGATTTTTCCTTTCATGTGGTGGATACAGGGACGTTTGGACAGCGGCTTTTTTTTGAGCCGGTCCTGCCAGAACATTAGAAGGCTTTTTTTTCCTGAAGGGGTTTGTCCCTGATCCAGAAGGCGCTGGTTTTGTCTGGATACCCGGTTCAATGCCCGGTCAAACCGGCAACCGGTACAGGAAAAATCCGTGTGGCAATATTTTTTTGGGACCACCCCGGCCTGCATCCACAGGCACTGGGGGGCGGTCTGTTGTGCGGTTTGAAACAATTCCATGGGATTACTCCTTACGGGTAAAACATTACAGAAAGGTCCGGGTCAGCCGGTCCCATCCCAGGGCCGGCAGGCCGCCGAATACATCTCTTTGCAGCACACCACCGTCAGCGGCCAGCGGGCCTGTGATCTCTTCAATCATTTTTTCAAGGGAGGTGATGTCATTGTCCAGCCAGGTGATGCTGGTTTCATCATCCATCAGGTCCTTTACCGCGCCTTTGATATCTGCATTGTGCACCGTGAACAGCCAGCCATCAGCGTAAGGGTTATCCCGGGAGAGATCAGGCCGGTTTCTCACACTTTCATTGACCCGGGTGATCACCCCGTTCACCGGGGAGCGGACATCTGCCTGGTTGCCTTTGCGGCGGATACCCCAGCCGGCCCTTGCCTGGTTCAACTCCTGTCCTACCAGGGGCAGGTCAAGTCCGTCCGGACCTCCCAGCACCTTGAAGGAAAAATCATCCATGCCCACCCGGATGACACCGCCGCTGTCAATGGCAGCCCAGGTATGGCCTGAATGAAAATAATAACCGCCGGCCAGGTCAAATCCCTTGACCTGTTTGGTTCTGACGGGTTCATGGCCCCGGGCGGGTGCCAACGCATCCTCAAATACCTGGTCAAAGGCGCACCGGCCGCAGTTGTAGTTCATGGGGCAGGTGCGCATGTCAGCCCGGCCGGTCATGGCATGCCGGCAGAGACGCTGGCTGCCCGGCTGCCGCCGCATGGCTTCCTGCCAGGTGAGGTGTTTGCCGGCGGCTGCAGCCTTTTCCATGGCAGCATCATATTTACACCCGGTGCAGTCATAATAATGGCTGCAGTTTTTTTTGGCCGTTACCCCGGCCTGCATCCAGATACAGGGGCGCGGAGTGCTGTTGTTGCCGATTTCCCAGACAGGGCTGGTTTTTGAAATATCTTTTTTGAAAACAGGGCTTGTGGTTGTGGTCGTCATGGTGTGCCTCCTTATGTTTTGGGTAAACCTTTGTGTCGGATAAAACTTTTTCTTCCAAGCCGTTACCGGATATAAGAGCAAAAACAATACCAGGGCCTGGACCGGGAACAAAAAAACCTGAACACCCGTGATTTCAGGCAGGTATTCAGATATTATTTTCAGATCCATAAAAACTGACAAAAAGGCGGGAACTGGTGGATTTTCCAACAACAACCCAGCAGGAATGAAAGAAAAGGGGCTTCATCAGTTTGCGGTCAGGGGGTTTTACTAAGTTGTTGGATTTTACGACACCGTTGTGGAAATTTGCAGCAATTTCTCCTCGAAGGTATCCTGGTTTGGGCAACGGTTGTAAAAATACCACCCCTGTGGGTATCCTGTGCCCGTCCCGGGATCCGGATGGCCTGCTGGTCAGTTCACACCGCTGCCTTCAGGGAGCGGGCATACGCAGCTGAACAGGATGTGTTTACATGCGATGGCGCTGGTCTTTGCGGAACTTGCGCTTGTGTTTTTGGCCGGGCCTGTGATAGAAAAAAGTATATTTTCCATTTGTTAAGAAATTTGCAAGGGATTTTTCATGGCCAATGTTCTCCAGAACGAATTTGAAACTATTCTCAACGGGATCCGGGATTTTATTCTCATTATTTCTCCGGACCAGAAGATTCTGGAAGTGAATGAAGCGTTTTTAAAACACATGCAGTATCACCGTGAAGATGTTATCGGTAAAAAATGCTATGAAGTGTTCCAGCGCATCACCCGGAAAAGCTCCAACTGCCATGAACGCTGCCCCCTGGATCAGGTAGTCAAAAAAAGGCGCCACTGCCAGGTGGAGCTTTCCCGGATGGACCAGAAAGGCAAAACCTGGTACACGGAACTGACCATTTTCCCCATCTGGGAGAAAAAAGGCAAAATTTTAAAATTTATCGAAATCAGCCGGGACATCACCAAACGCAAATCCGATGAAAAAAAGACCCGAGAGCACCTGCAAAAAATGGTGGAGGAACGCACCCGGCAACTGAAAGAATCCCATGAGCAGCTTCTGCACCAAGACAAGATGTCATCTCTGGGAAAACTGTCTTCTTCCGTGGTCCATGAAATCAATAACCCGGTGGCCGGCATACTCAATCTGGTGCTGCTCAGCAAGCGGATATTACAAGAAGATACCCTCACCGGGCCGGAGCTGGATGTTTTTTCCCAGTACCTGGATCTCATGGAGACCGAAACCCGCCGGGTAACCCGCATCATCGGCAATCTGCTGGCCTTTGCCCGGCAGTCCAAAATCAAGGTCACCCGTTTTGATGTCAACGAACTCATTGAACAGACTCTGATGCTCAACGCCAACCTGCTGCACCTCAACAAGATCCGGATCATCGAGGATCTGGAGAGAAACCTGCCCCTGATAAAAGGATCGGAAGACCAGATCCAGCAGGTGGTCATGAACCTGATCTCCAATGCCGTGGAGAGCATGGCCCAAGCCCCGAGAAAACGACTGACTTTGAAAACCGCCAGCACCCCGGACAAGAATGCCGTGAAAATGCAGATTACAGATACCGGGGCCGGCATTTCCAAAGCATATATTTCCAAAATATTTGAGCCGTTTTTCACCACCAAAAAAAAAGGCAAAGGTGTGGGCCTGGGTTTGTCCGTGGTCTACGGCATCATAGAAGAACACGGCGGCAAAATGTATGTGGATTCCACCGAAGGCCGGGGCACCTGTTTTACCATTACCCTTCACACGGCAGGGCCGCCCTGATGTTTCAAATGTCTTCAGATGAATGGTATGAGCAAGATCAGGTGAAAACAGCCGCCGGCTGATCCGGATTCACTTCAATCTTTCGTTCTCCGATTCGGTCGGACCCCTTTTTCTGCCGCAATAAGCAATGACTATACCATCGGTGAGCCGGTTAAAACCCACCCGGGAAAAACCCGATGCCTCAAGCAGGGTCTTTATGGTTTCCGGGGCGGGGAATCTTCGCACGGATTCGGCAAGGTAGATAAACGGGGCATCCTCACCGGTAATAACTTTTCCCAAAAAAGGCATGATTTTAAAGGAATACCAGTTGTAAAGCGTTTTTATCCATGGTGTTTCCGGGGTGGAAAATTCCATGATGATCAATTTTCCCCCGGGTTTTAAAAC
>JAWOEP010000435.1:0-18590 GCA_046482705.1 Desulfotignum sp. | reverse complement strand
TCATGGTGGGGCTGGGAGAGACCTTATCCCAGCTGGAACAGACCATGCAGGACCTGCATACCCATGGCTGTGACATGCTGACCATGGGCCAGTACCTGCAGCCCACAAAAAAACACCTGCCCGTGGAAAAGTATTATCCGCCGGCAGAATTTGAACAGCTGGAACAGACCGCCCGGAATATCGGATTCACCAAAGTGGCTGCCGGCCCGTTTGTGAGAAGTTCCTACAGGGCGGAAGAGCTGTTTCAGACACCTTGCACCTCCCCGCAACCCGGATCTTGACCCTCGGCACATGCGGCAAGGGCTATTGCATATAAAGCTGTGGGGACCTTTTCAGCAGAGTGCCGCCGTATAAAGATGACCCAGTTCCGGGATATCACTCCGGTTCACCGCTCGCACGAACCACTAGTGCCGGGGGGTACCCGGGGGTCGAATCCCATTCTGCAGCGGTTGCTACAGGCGGTTGGGCATGCGAAGCGTTAAAAACGGCAGTCAGACAATCACACATTTTTCCTTCATGGTACCGGCTGAGGCGATTTCAATGAAAGACGCCCCGTGGGTGGGCCCGAAACTGCCGGCCAGCACAATTATCAAAGAATCATCTGCCAGTTTTTTTTCATCCAGCAGCCGGCAGATGGACAGTTTCAACGTTTCCATGGACCCGGCATTCATGGGAATATAATCAGCTGACACCCCGAAGGACAAAGACAGCTGCCGCATCACCCGCTTGTCATAGACCTGGGCAAAAATGGGGTTGTCCCCCCGGTAGGCTGCCAGGGCCAGGATAGTGCCCCCTGTCAGAGAATCCGCCACAATGGCTTTGGTGTTCAGCCGCAGGGCTGCTTTCACTGCTGCCTTGGCCAGGTAGGCGGTGATTTTTTTTTCAGATGAATAGGGAATATTGATGAAACTGCTCAGGTTGGTTTCCACCTCCCTGGCAATTTTTGCCATGGTCCGCACCGCCACTTCCGGGTATCTGCCGCTGGCGGTTTCTCCGGACAGCATCAGGGCATCGGCATGGTCCAGGCAGGCATTGGCGACATCAGAGACTTCAGCCCGGGTGGGTCTGGGGGAATCGATCATAGAGTGCAGCATCTGGGTGGCCACGATAACAGGCTTACGCCGCTCGATACAGGTGGTGATAATTCTTTTCTGGATCAAAGGGATTTTTTCCGTGGGGATCTCCACGGCCAGATCTCCCCTGGCAATCATAACCCCATAAGCGTGGTCCAGTATCTCTTTTATATTGTCCACGCCCTGACTGTTTTCAATTTTGGCAATGATCTTGATGCGGGATTTTTTTTTGTCCAATATATCCTGGACCGCGATCACATCTTCCTTGTTCCGCACAAAAGAATGGGCAATAAAATCCAGGTTGTTGTCAGCGGCAAATGCAATAAACCCTTTGTCTTTTTCGCTCAAAGCAGGCAGTTTCACATGAACGGACGGGATGTTCACGCTTTTTCTGGCATAAATAACACCGTCATTTTCCACATGGCAGACCAGGAACTGCTCCTCTTTGTGCATCACCGCCAGGGCCACCGTGCCGTCATCAATGAGCACGGAACTGCCCATGGGTACATCATTGACAAAATCTTTGTGGGAAACATAGATGACATCATTATGGGAGATGCCGGCCGGGTCCCCTTTGATGCGGATATAATCCCCATGATGCACGGTCAAGGGGGCTATTGCATCACAAGTACGGATTTCCGGACCTTTGGTATCCAACAGGATACCGATTTTGTCAGACACAGCCCGGGTGTTTTTCACCACTGTCAGGGCATCCGTATGGGTCATGTGGGCGGTGTTGAGCCGGACCACATTCATTCCGGCCTGATAAAGCCCTGCAATGAATTGTCTGGAACAGTTCAGGTTAGAAATGGTTGCAATTATTTTGGTTTTGCGCTGCATGGTGCCAGCCTCCTTTTTTACAGAATATCATCACAAAGTTTTCAATACCCACCTTTGCTTCCATGGACGAAGATTTCAAGGCAAAATCCAGATCCCCCAGGGCAATGAGGGCACAGCACAGTTCATTTAAGGAAAACCCGGCTGATTTATCAAAATTCTGAAAAACAGGATACGGGCTTTGGGGGTTGGGAGCAAGCAAAAGATCCGGTGGTACCGCGATTTTTTTTTCCTGTTTTTTTCCGGCAGAAGACAGCCCCGCGGTCAGGATTGCCTGGTGCTCTCTTATCTGTTTTTTTACAGCATCGTCACGGGCAATAACTGCAGGCATGATTTTTTGTTTAAAGGTATTGAAATTTATCCGGTCCGGCCGGATCTCCGGATGGGCCGCAAAAAAATCATCAGCAAAAGCTTTTACCAGAACAAGCCGTCTTACCATGTTTTCAAAAGATTTGAGGACCTGCAGGGGATGAAATCCATCCGCAAAAAGAGAGGACAGATAGAACAAAGCCTGACCCGTATTTTTTTCCATCATGGCATTGGTGAGACTGAAAATGGGATCTTTTTTGTCCCGGTGGATGACAGCCTGTACATCTGCCTGGAGAACAGCCGGGCGTTTTCCTGAATAGGCCACAAGTTTTTCCAGGTTTTTGGCAAATAATCCCGGATTGAAACCGGTCAGATCAGCCAGTGTTGAAAAAGCAGCCTGATCCATGGTCTTGCCGGACTGGTTCAAAATTTTTCTGGCAATATTCTGGAGCACTGACCGCTGGTCATCCAGATCCGCTTTTCTGGCACCCTGGGCCACAGTGCAGTCGATTATCAATCCTGATGTGTCCAGTATTTTGCATATTTTTCTGCGCCGATCCAAAGAAGATGTGGTCATCACAAGAAAATTTTCCTCTGGTATACCTTTTTCCACAAGGTCTGCCAGTCGGGAAAGGTCCTTTTCTGAATACAAAATTTCCCCGGGACCCGCTTTGGTTGAAAAAACAGGAGCGTGTTTCACGGCAGTGATTTTTTTGCCCGGAAAAAAAGAAAAAGTTGTGACCTGTTCAATGATATCTCCCATGGGAGTGGACCGGCCATCCAGAACGTCCAGGTTACCCCCGCCGGGATCTTTTTTGAGCAGAAAAGATTGTAATTGTTCAAAACTTTCCTGGACCAGAAAACCGTCGCCTGCCACCAGTATGCATCCGGGCAGTGTGGTATCACGTTGGGCCATCCATTTTTCCAGGCCGGTGTGTTTAACGGTCGGCATGGGAAGATCTGACCAGTTTTACCATCACCGCCAGGGCGATAAAAAAAACCACAATCCCGATTCCCTGGGACATGGAAAAAAAATCAAAGAAAAAATCACCTCTGAAATCTCCCCGGAAAAATTCAATGATGAACCGGAAAACACTATAGATCATGACATAGCTTAAAAACACCATGCCATGGAAACGTTTATGTTTCTGGATCCATATCAGAATAAAAAACAGAGCCAGGTTGGATGCTGCCATATATATCTGGGTGGGATGCAGAAACATATGCAAAGGTGCCAGGCTGTCAGGATGGGTGAATTTAACAGCAAAAGGAAGATCACACTGCCGGCCGTAGCAGCACCCGGCAAAAAAACATCCCAGCCTGCCGATGGCATGTCCCAGTGCAACACCAGGGGAGATACTGTCCGCGGTTTTGAAAAATGAAAGTTTTTTCATTCTGATCAACACCACTGATCCGGCCACACCCCCGATGAATCCCCCGAAAAAAACCAGTCCCCCTTTCCAGATTTTAACTATATCCAAAAGATTGGATTGAAACTCTTCAATATTGATGAGCACATACAGCAACCGGGCCCCCAGAAGACCACACACCAGGACCACAAAAAAAAGATCGGAAATGTCATCGGGTTTTATGTCATAAAACCGGGCATTGCGCTTGGAAAACCAGACAGCTGCCATAAATCCCAGGGCAAGAAACAGCCCGTATGTATAGAGACTGAAGCTGCCGAAGGTAAACAGAATGGGATGCATATTACCTCTGATTTAAAAATCGGGTATTTTTTTGAATACCACATGATATATAAGGACAGCCATGCCCACACTGATGGCGGCATCTGCCACATTAAAGGCCGGCCAGTGGGCCGTGCCCACATAAAAATCCAAAAAATCCACCACATGCCCGTACCGAAACCGGTCCACCAGGTTGCCCGCAGCCCCGGAAAAAATCAGAGCCAGGCCGTAGGACAGTACAATATGGGTTCTGGCAACCCGGGTATAGAACCAGCAGATAAACAGGGCCACCACAGATGACAAAAAAAGAAACACAATTTTCCGCACCAGGTCCGACTGGGTGGCAAAAAAGCCGAATGCACCGCCGGGATTCAGCACATGGGTGATATGAAAAAAATTGTCAATCACCACAATATATTCGTGCAGGGCCAGGTGCATGACAATCCATTTTTTGGTTATCTGGTCAACCAGGACAATCACAGCGCTCACAAGAATCAGGCGTATGAGTTCTTTTTTTCCCACAACAGCCCTTTATTACAGGATCTGCTGCAGAGCGGCTGCACACCGGTCACAGGCTGTGGGGTGATTTTCGTCCTGTCCGATGGCATTGCTGAACCGCCAGCACCGTGCACATTTTTCTCCTGTTGCTTTTTTTACTGCAATTTCAAGGCCCTGGATCTCTTTTCCCATAAAAGCGCCCGGTTCCATATTTTCAACTATTCTGGCCGAAGAAACAATAAAAATATCAGACAGGTCCTGGTCCAGATTCCGGAGCAGTTCTTTAAGATCCGCGTCCGGCACGCTTATTTCTAATGCCGCGTCCAGGGGGTGGCCGATGAGCTTGTTTTTCCTCGCATCCTCCAGGGCCCTGGTCACCTCGGACCGCAGGGCCAGGATCTGTTTCCATTTGTCTGCCAGGGTGTGGTCCTGCCATCGGGGATCAGGCACAGCCATGGGCTCCATGTGCACACTTTCTTTTTCAGCCTCCCCAAGGGGCATATGGGAATAAATTTCTTCTGCAGTAAAGGGCAGAATCGGTGCCATGATCTTTACCAGAGCGTCCAGAATACAGGCCATGACAGTCTGGGCATCTTTTCTTTGGGGACTGGCCGCAGGAGAGGTATAGAGCCTGTCTTTGATGATATCCAGGTAAAAAGCCGACAAATCCACCACACAGAAATTGTGCAGAGCATGGTAAATGGTATGAAACTCATAATTTTCATAAGCCTGCACCGATTTTTGCGTCACCTGAAACAGCCGGTGCAGGATAAACCGGTCCATCTCACACATGTCGGATATGGGCCTGACGTCGGTCTTCAGGTCAAAATCACTGACATTGCCCAGCATGAACCGGCAGGTGTTCCGGATCCTGCGGTAGGCGTCAGACAACTGCCTGATGATATTATCGGAGATGCTCACATCTCCCCTGTAGTCGGCAGAGGCCGCCCACAGGCGCAGAACATCGGCACCGTACTGCTTGATCACCTTTTCCGGAGCCACCACATTGCCAACAGACTTGGACATTTTGTGCCCTGCCTCATCCACCACAAATCCATGGGTCAAAACAGCTTTGTACGGGGCTTTACCCGTACGGCCCACCGCTGTAAGCAACGAAGAGTGGAACCATCCCCGGTGCTGGTCAGATCCTTCCAGGTACATGTCTGCGGGTCGCTGCAATCCTGACCGTTCGGCAAGCACAGCAGCATGGCTGACGCCGGAGTCGAACCACACATCCAGAATATTGTGGTCCTTGGTAAATTCTGCAGCGCCGCAGGCTTCACATTTTGCATTGTCAGGCATGAGGAATGCCGCATCCTTCTCAAACCAGATGTCAGAGGAATTTTCTGTGAACAGGGCCTGGACCTTGTCCACTGATTCCCTGGTTACATAAATATTTTTACAATTTTTGCAGTGAAAAATGGGGATGGGGACCCCCCAGGAACGCTGGCGGGACAGACACCAGTCCGGCCGGTTTTCGATCATGGCATATATTCTTTCTTTTCCCCAGGCAGGTATCCATTTTACATGGTTGATCTGCTCAAGGGTTTTTTCCCGAAGCCCCTGTTTGTCCATGGAAATAAACCATTGCGGGGTGGCCCGAAAAATCACCGGGTTCTTGCACCGCCAGCAGTGGGGATAAGAATGGGACAGGTTTTCGTTTTTCAGCAAAGCCCCTTTTTCTTCCAGCACCGCATTGATGTGTTGGTTGGCTTTAAAGATAAATTCTCCGGCAAACAGGGGCACATCTGAAGCAAAAACACCGGTATCCTCCACCGGGGAATAGCAGTCCAGGTTGTATTTTTTGCCCACCACATGGTCGTCCGCCCCGTGACCAGGAGCTGTGTGCACACACCCGGTGCCGGCATCCAGTGTGACATGTTCCCCTAAAATGACAAGAGAATCCCTGTCATAAATGGGGTGGGTACATCTTTTATGTTCCAGGTCCCGGGGACTGATTTCGCCAGCAATGGTGTAATTCTCAATGCCGAATGCCTGCATCACCTTTTCCACCAGTTCTCTGGCCAGAATCAACATCCCCTGGGCTTCTGTTTTGACCGCAGCATAGACAAATCCAGGGTGCAGGCAGATCCCTAAGTTGGCTGGAATGGTCCAGGGGGTGGTGGTCCAGATTACCAGGGAAACAGGATCATTACCTGCGCCGGGAATCAAATGAGAGATATCATCTTTAAGAGGAAATTTCACGTAAATGGACGGCGAGGAATGGTCATGGTACTCGATTTCCGCTTCAGCCAGCGCGGTCTGGCAGGAACAGCACCAGTGGATGGGTTTTTTGCCCAGAAACATGTCCCCGGACAGGGCAAACTCGCCGCATTCTCTGGCAATCCTTGCCTCATATGCATAGTTCATGGTCAAATAGGGATCATCCCACTCTCCGGTCACACCGAACCGCTTGAACTCATCTCTTTGCACATCCACAAATTTGGCAGCATAAGACCGGCACTCTTTGCGGATCTGCACCGGGGTCATCTCTTTTTTCCTGGAGCCCAGTTTTTTGTCCACATTGTGCTCAATGGGCAGGCCGTGGCAGTCCCATCCCGGGACATAAGGGGCGTTAAAACCTGCCATCTGCCGGGACCTGACAATAATATCCTTTAAAATCTTGTTGATGGCATGCCCCATGTGCAGGTGGCCGTTGGCATAGGGAGGACCGTCATGAAGAATAAAAAGCGGTTTGTCTTTTGACTGCTCCCGCAGCTTTTCATATATTTTTTTCTCATCCCATTGTCTGAGCTGCTCCGGTTCCCGCTGGGGCAGATTGGCCTTCATTGCAAACCGGGTGGAAGGCAGGTTCAGTGTCTGTTTATAATCCATTCGTCCTCCGAATCTGGATAAATATTGTTTGTCACGTCATGATCACATGTTGGCATTAAACTTTTCTTTTTAGTGCCAAAATGGTGAAAAGTCAAGTTCACTGCAAATAAATTGAAACTAGGCTTGACATTTGCAAACAGAACTATATAATTTGAATATCGCGCCCGGAGAAAAAGGCGTGAAAGTTATTTTCCGCCGTAAGGTGTATATCCCGACTAAACGTGTGATTACCCCCAAAGCAAGCAATTTTTTTTTATTTTATTTATTACAGGAGAGTGCCGACATGGCAAATGGTATCGTAAAATGGTTTAACGACTCAAAAGGGTTTGGATTCATCGAAGTTGAAGACGGTGGAAAAGATGTTTTTGTACATCACTCAGGTATTAACTCAAGCGGTTTTAAATCCCTCAATGAAGGGGACCGTGTCTCATTTGATATTGAAGAAGGCCAGAAAGGGCCTTCTGCTAAAAATGTAACCGTGCTCTAAACGAAGCCGTTTACATCACAACACATTAAAAACCAAAACAGTTCCTGTATTGTGTAGTTCAGGAACTGTTTTGGTTTGGTGTAAGCCTTACCAGACAGCGGGGCGCCCCTTCCAAAGGCAGTGTATAATAATCACACTGGATTATAAATTGTGTTTCCAGCAACGAAGTGATTTCCTGTGCCGCCGTGGGACCTTTTAAGGCATAAATGGTACCTTTTGGGTGCAACAAAGGCGTAGCCAGGGTTGCAAGCGCTGACAGACCGGCAAACCCCCTGGCCAGAACAGCATCAAACCTGCCGGCAAAATCCGGATCCTGGTGAAAACTTTCCACCCGGCCGTGAACTGCCTCAATCCCCCCTGCCCCAAGTAACCGGATAACATGTTTAAGGAAATTCACTTTTTTCCTGGATGCATCCACCAGTACCATATCCATATTTTCATTGATCAGTTTCAAAGGCAGTCCGGGAAACCCGCCCCCAGATCCCAGATCCAGAATTGTCCTGTCCTGTTGCACAAATGGCTGAATTGCAATGGCATCAAGAAAATGCTTTCGTGCTATGGCTGCAGGTCCTGTGATGGCTGTCAGATTGGTTTTCTTATTCCACTTTTCCAGTTCGGTGGCATGGCAGGCCATCTGATCTATTTGTTTTTGGGTAAGGGTTATACCAATCTGCCGGCTTCCCAGACAAAGGGTTTCACAAAATATACGCAACTCCTGTTCTTTCACAGGCCAAGCTCCTTTTTTG
This sequence comes from Desulfotignum sp., assembly GCA_046482705.1. Taxonomy (GTDB): domain Bacteria; phylum Desulfobacterota; class Desulfobacteria; order Desulfobacterales; family Desulfobacteraceae; genus Desulfotignum. The sequence goes on along the minus strand of JAWOEP010000435.1, from coordinate 10,117 downwards.
CAAAAAACCGCACATCCAATAATATTATGCGCATTTGGTCAGCCCAAAAAAAATGAAAAACACCTGTTTTACATACAGGAAAAAACACCCGCATACCAGTGTTTTTAATGGAAACCGGAAGGGGTACCAGATATGCCGGATACTATCTGTACATTTATAGATAAAATGCTGCAAAACGGTCCGGATAACCTGCAATCTGGTCAAAAATCCCGGATCAATGCAATTTTTTACATACGATTGTTCTGTTTTCGCAATAAACCATTGACAAAACTAAATAAACAGGATATAGAATCGGTCTCTCATATGCTGAATACAGCCTGAGATTCATTTTTTAATAAAATCGCAATAATAATAGTATGTGGCAATACCTTTGGCAATAATTGCGTTTGATTTTATTGTCCAGAGACAAATTTTATTCATAAGGATAATGTAAAATGATCAAAGATTTACAGCGGGTAAGAAATATCGGCATCAGTGCCCATATTGATTCCGGCAAAACCACGCTTACAGAAAGGGTTTTGTTTTACACGGACAGGATTCACAAGATCAACGAGGTCAGAGGAAAAGACGGTACCGGTGCGGTCATGGATTCCATGGACCTTGAAAGAGAGCGGGGCATCACCATTGCTTCGGCTGCCACTTATTGTGAATGGAAAAAACACAATATCAATATTATCGACACGCCCGGACATGTGGATTTTACCGTGGAGGTGGAACGGTCCCTGCGGGTACTGGATGGTGTGGTATTGATCCTGTGCTCTGTTTCCGGGGTCCAGTCCCAGTCCATTACCGTGGATCAGCAGATGAAACGCTATGAGGTCCCCTGCATCGCATTTGTCAACAAATGTGACCGATCCGGTGCCAACCCGGCCAAGGTGGCCCGGCAGCTCAAGGATAAACTGGGGCACAATTCTGTTCTGATGCAGCTGCCCATAGGCCTTGAAGACAGGCATGAAGGGGTGATCGATTTGGTGGCCATGAAAGCCTATTACTTTGAGGGCGATCATGGCGAACGCGTGGCGGTCAAAGATATTCCTGAAAACATGCGTGACCAGGCACAGGAAGCCAGAGAAGAAATGATCGATGCTGCCTCACTTTTTTCAGAAGAACTGACCGATGCCATTTTGGAAGAATCAGATATCAGTGATGACATGATTAAAAAAGCGGTCAGAACCGGTGTCCTTGCCCGCCACATCACCCCGGTTTTTTTGGGGTCTGCCTATAAAAACAAGGCTGTCCAGCCCCTGCTGGATGCGGTGATAGATTATCTTCCCTCTCCTCTGGATATCCAGAACGAAGCCATTGATCTGGACAACAACGAAGAGTGTGTGGTACTGGAAAGTAATTTCGACAAACCCACGGTGGCTCTGGCTTTCAAGCTGGAGGACGGACAATACGGCCAGCTCACCTATCTTCGGGTGTACCAGGGATGTATTACCAAAGGCAGCACCCTGATCAACTCAAGGGACGGAAAAAAAATCAAAGCAGGCCGGCTTATCCGGATGCATGCCTCCCAGATGGAAGATGTGGAGGAGATCCCTGCAGGTCATATCGGCGCCATGTTTGGCATTGATTGTGCCTCAGGTGACACCTTTGTCTCACCCAGTATCAACTATTCCATGCTGGCCATGCACGTCATGGAACCGGTAATCTCCCTTTCCATCGTGCCCAAAGACAACAAGGCCCAGATCAATATGTCCAAGGCCCTTAACCGTTTTACCAAAGAAGATCCCACCTTTAAAACCTATGTGGATCATGAAACAGGTGATACCATTATCCAGGGCATGGGTGAACTGCACCTGGAGGTCTATGTGGAAAGAATGAAGCGCGAATACCAGGCAGAAGTCACCACAGGAAAACCCAGGGTTGCCTACAGGGAAACCATTACCCAGAAAGCTTTGTTCAATTATACCCATAAAAAACAGACCGGCGGTGCAGGTCAGTTCGGCCGGGTGGCCGGTGCCATGGAGCCATGTGAAGAAGAATTTGAATTTGTAAACAAAATCACCGGCGGCAGAATTCCCACCCAGTATATTCCTGCCTGTGAAAAAGGCTTTCAGGCCTGCATGGCAAAAGGACCCAAACTGGAATTCCCGGTCACCGGCATCCGGGTAACCATCGATGACGGGGCATACCATGCAGTGGATTCATCGGAAATGGCGTTTCAGGCCGCAGCCAGAGGCGCTTTTCTGGAAGCCTATGGCAAAGCCAGACCGGTCATCAAAGAACCCATCATGAAGGTGGTCATTGAAACCCCCAATGAATTCCAGGGATCGTGCATGGGGCTGATCAACCAGAGACGGGGCATCATCCAGGGCTCCCAGGAAGAAGGGGTCATGTCTGTCATTGAAAGCCAGGTGCCCTTGTCTGAAATGTTCGGGTTTTCCACCATTTTGCGGTCCGCTACCCAGGGAAAAGCCCAGTTTACCATGGAATTTTCTTCCTACAAACAGGTTCCCCAGTCAATTGCCGAAGATATTATCAAACAAAAACAAGAAGAAAAAAAAGCCTAAGATCGCAATAAAAAGAGAGGGAATATGCTAAAAAAAGATCTCAATCTCAGGAGTCCGATTGAAAAAATCATCGGCATTGACAATATCACCAACAGCAATTTTGGTGCGGTTCTTTCCAGAGCAGGTGTGGGCAAAACCAGATTCCTTGTGCAGATAGCATTAACCCGGCTGCTGCAGGATGAAAAAATTGTACATGTCAGCCTGGAGGATTCCATGGGAAAGATAAACCTGCGCTATAATGAAGGATATACCAATCTGGTGGACAGTATCGGGTATGTGGATCCCCAGAAGGCAGTGCGCCTGTGGGATGATATAAACTTAAACAAAGTCGGGATCAGCTACAACGAAGCCAGTTTTGATACCACCAAAATCAGGGACTACCTGAAAAGCTTTAAAAAAGCCCAGCTGCCCATGCCGGCCATCATGATCATTGACGGGCTTGATTTTGATGAAGATATCACAAATGTTCTGGAAGAACTGAAATCTTTGAACCAGGAGTTTGCCATTTCCATCTGGTTTGCCATGCGAAGCCACAGAGATGAAGCCCTGGGCAAGGATGGATATCCAGTGCAGCTGGAAACCAGGCAGGAATTGTTTGACAAGGCCGTGTTTTTACAGCCGGTAAACAATAAAATCCAGGCCATTGTTCTCAAGGACGGCAATAACACCAATCAGCAATTTCTTTTGGATCCTGCCACCATGATGCTGGTGGAAGAAAACAAATAGATCTTGTTTTTTGGGTGTCAAAAAAAAGGCCCTGGACAGGCATTTTCCTGTCCAGGGCCTTTTTTTTTAGATTATGGTGTTATATCCACTGCAGCAAAAAATTTTCAATGGCCTGGTATACCCGATTCACCCCTTTTCCCCTTAAAATGCCATGGCGGTCGTAGTCAAAAAGATAAAATTCTTTCATCTCCGATCCCAGTTGATTGAATAATTTTTGAGTTCCTTTGGGATTTACTACCGGGTCTTTTCTGGACTGGACAACCAGAACCGGTTTCCCAATGGTTTTTAATTTGGGTTCCAGCTGTAACATGAGTTTTGCCAGCTGGTGCACCCCGGAAACAGGATTGCGTAGATAATTGATATGGGGATTTTCCGGATGGTTGTCAATGAACTCCCTGGTCATCCCCTTGAGATTTATCCGCTTAATCATGGTATTCCAGGTGTCAATGGCCGGCACAAAATAAGACCCCATATCATTGAGGCGCATGGGGGGAGCAACAGCAAAAACAGCCTCAAAATCCTGCACCCGCGTAGCCAGTTCAAGGGCCAGACCCGCCCCGGTTGAAAATCCGCCAACAGCCATCCTTGCACAGGAATGCCGCAGCCACACCCAGCCTTCTTCAACCGATTCCATCCACATTTCATGGCTGGTTTTTGCCAGATCTTCCGGAGAGGTGCCATGGCCTTTAAGCCGGGGCACATGCACTGTGAATCCCTGTGAATACAGATACCGTGCAAAGGGTTTCATCTCTTCTGGTGCAGCCATGTATCCGTGAATCAGCAGAACACCGGTTTTTTTATTCTTCTGATGTAAAAACAGGGGCCTGCCGATGCGTTTCTTCTTGGTTTCTCCTTCGATGTAATGGGCAGCATAATCAGTTGTAAAATCCATATGCATTTTTTCAATAATGCGGGCTTTCACCAATTGCCGTATCTGGTGGCAGGATTTTTGGGCAATTTTTTTAAGGCATGTTTCCGCTTTTATCACGGGTTCCACTTCATTGGCCATTACCAGGAGCGGATTTTCCATACGGATGGCATGAAATTCCGATACTGTGTAAAATCGGGTCTGATCTTTGAAGAATCGCTCCCCATCAAATCGGACAACCCCTGTTCTTTGGGCCAGGGCCAGAAAATTTGCTATGCGGTTCAAGCGGTCATCCACCAAAAGATGGGTCTGGTTATGCAAAAATTCATCAGTCACATAACATATCCGGTTTAAAACCAGACAGGTAATGGCATAATATACTTTGCAGGCAAATTCATACCGGTCAATGCCGTTCCGTTTATAGGGATAGTGCTTGAGAAGACATGCCATGACATGGTCATGGTTGAGGGTGGTAAGCCCGTATACCTGTGTCATGTACCGTTTCATCACGGTTGTGGCGATCTGTCGTGAAATCTGCCTGGAAGCAAGGTCTTCAAAAGGCCGCACCCGCCGTTTTACCACAAGCAGGCTCTCCAGGTACGGGTGTGACAGATATGCTTTCATGTCAATGGGGATACCGAACCGGATAGTGATATCAACGCCGGTGAACAGCATGGCGCCTTCTGTCATAAGTTCATCCATTACCCGTTTGGATGGTTCTTTCACCAGCAGTTTTGCAATAGCGCCCATGATATTTTCCCGGGGGTTGGCCGGATAATAGGTGATGTTCACCGGTACAATATGGGTGGACTGTTCCAGCACAGCATCCATATTCTCTATATCCAGTTCTGCAGCCAGCCGGTGAAATTCTCTGGCACCTGATGCTTTGAGGCGGCGCAGCCGTTCCCGGAAAAAAGCGCACCGCAGCGCCACCACTGCAGCCCCGGTGTGGGGCCGGGTATTCCCTGTATCATCTGTCAGAACAAACTGGCCGTTTCTGACCAATTTTTTGTTTTTTACCATCATGCCTTCCGGAAAAATGATCCAATGGGCTTCACCGGACAAAAGGGTTTTGAGCAGCAGATCATCTCGGTCCGGTGCTTCGGTGGATACCGCCCCCAACCGCCGCAGCAGTCCCTCCAGTGCCGGCACCTGGAACAACTCCCGGGCTGCCAGGGACCAGACCTGTTTTCCTGTGATGGAATGGATATGATAGGGAAGGAACACCGTTTCAATACGGGTAAAATGGTTGGCGCAGAAAACCACGGAACCGGCCGGAATATTTTCTTTGCCCTGGATCTGAATCCGTGCCCGGGAAAAACCGGAAAGGTATTTCAGGGTATAGGTTGACAGCTTAAATGCAAATGGATTCATACAACCGGCCTTTACAAAAATTTTGCCCGGCAGAAATGCGCCAGGGCTACCGCATGTAACCGCAACCTGTTCAACAGGTTGATACCCCCAGGGGGCTATGTCAATATCAGGGACGCTGCATTCACTTGGGATTGCCCGGATGTATCAGATCCGGTGTATTGCCTTTTTTATGCGTATTCATTATAATACGCCAACATACCAGGTTGTCAAAAACAATTTACATGTAGCGACAGGAGCACTGTTTTGTATGCAAAAATCGTTATTTTGAATTTTCCACCGGAAGTGGCTGAAAAAGCACTGGTCTGCCAGCTGGTTAAAAAATTTGACCTGCTGTTCAACATTTTGAGTGCGAAAATTTCCAACCGCAAAGAAGGGGTCATGGTAATGGAAATTTCTGCAGCGTCACGGGCTGGATTCAATAAAGGCATTTCCTTTCTCAAGGAACAGGGGGTACAGGTGTCCTCGCCTGAACACCAAATATTCAAGGATGAAGAAATATGTACCCATTGCGGGGCCTGTACTGCTGTCTGCCCCACCCGGGCCCTTTTTATAGAGCGGCCTGAAATGCGGGTGGTGTTTGACAAAGAAAAGTGTTCTGTGTGTGAGCTGTGTATCCTCACCTGCCCTTCCCGGGCCATGGGACTGTTTTCCCGGGCAATGGAAGCCATGGTCTGATGCACAAACCGGTCATAGCTGTTGCCCTGAGCGGAGGCGTGGATTCTCTGGTCTCGGGATTTTTGTTGAAAGAAAAATACCCCCATGTATTTGGCCTGCACTTTACCACTGGATATGAAAACCAGCCGGGGAACATGGCACATATCAAAGACCAGCTGAAAATGGATGTTGTGACCCTGGATCTGTCAAAAGCCTTTGAAAAGGAGGTGGTACAATATTTTGTATCTACCTACACCAGGGGCCAGACCCCCAACCCCTGCATGGTCTGCAACCAGAAAATCAAATTCGGCATCCTGCTTGAACAGGCCAAAAAGCTGGGGGCTGATTATCTGGCCACGGGCCACTATGCCACCATCTTCAATTTCCTGACACGGCCGCACCTGAGCATGTCTCATGCCTGGCTTGAAAAAGGGACAGATACAGCAAAAGACCAGTCCTATTTTCTGGCCAGGCTGAGCAGCCAGCAGCTTTCCCGGATATTGTGCCCCCTTGCGGATTATACCAAGAACCAGGTCAAAGATCTGGCCGCCCGTTATAACCTTGCCCCTTTACGCAAAAAGGAAAGCCAGGATATCTGCTTTATTCACGGCACAGATTTCGGTGAATTCATTTCTGACAAAACAGGAATAGCTTTTGAAAAAGGGCCTGTCATGGACATGACAGGCAGGCAGGTGGGAACCCATGACGGGGTTTTCAGATTTACCATAGGCCAGCGCCGGGGCATCAACTGCCCGGCATCTGCACCCTATTATGTGAGAAAAATCGATCCTGTGACAAATACATTGCATGTGTGCTTTAAACAGGATCTGGCACAGACACAGATGGCAGTGAACAGCATCATGTGGAATGATCCGGACGGTGATAATAACCAGACCCTGAAAACCAAAATACGGTACAACCACAAAGAAGCAGTATCCAGGCTCTATCGCAATGGATCTGCCGGCAGAGTTGTGTTCAAACACCCCCAGTATGCTGTCACTCCAGGCCAGGCAGCGGTGTTCTATAAGGGAAAAAGGGTATCTGGATCCGGTATTATTCAATGAAAACATTTTATATCAAAACCCTTGGATGCAAGGTCAACCAGTACGAATCAGACGGGGTTGCCGCAAGCCTTGAAGACAAAGGCATGGTCCGGGCCAAAAAGGGGGAACACTGCGATGTATGCATCATCAACACCTGTGCGGTCACAGCCAGGGCCGGGATGCAGTCCCGCCAGGCCGTCCGGAAGCTTGCCAGGGAAAATCCCGGTGCAAAAATCATTGTGACCGGCTGCCATGCCCAGACAGAACCGGAACGTATCCCAAAAATTGGGGATTCCCTGCAGGTGGTCTGCCACCAGGACAAGACCCGCATTGCTGATCACGTTTTTGCCGGCCCACAGACCGCACCCCTGACATTCAAATCTCCGGATCACAGCACGGAAAACCGGTTCCACCCATTTGACAGACCTGTTCACGGCGGTATGACAAGGGCCTACCTGAAAATCCAGGACGGGTGCAACGCATTCTGCACCTACTGCATTGTGCCCTATGCCAGAGGCGCTTCTGTGAGCATGCCCGAACACATGGTTTTACAGCACCTGGAAGCACTCGGGCAAAAAGGGTTCAACGAAGTGATCCTCACAGGGATCCATGCAGGTCTGTATGGCCGGGACCTGACACCCCGGTCCAGTCTGGTTCGGCTGGTGGAAACCATCCAGGAAAAAAAACCGGTACACCGGATCCGGCTTTCCTCCATTGAGCCCAATGAAATTGACGACCGGCTCCTGGATCTGACAGCACCCTCCGGCATTCTTTGCGATCATTTTCATATCCCGCTGCAATCAGGGGATGACACCATATTGAAAAAAATGAAACGGCCCTATACAGCAGGATTTTTCACAGATACCATCCTGGGCATCCATGAAAAAGTGCCGTCTGCCGGCATCGGCGTGGATATCCTGGCAGGGTTTCCCACAGAAACCCACCAGCAGTTTGAAAACACCTATAACCTGATCAGACAGCTGCCGGTTTCCTATCTTCATGTGTTTCCCTTTTCTCCCAGACAGGGCACCCCTGCCTTTCATTTTTCCCCCAAGGTGGCTGATGATGTGATCAAAGAGCGCTGCCGCAGACTACGGGAGCTGGGCCGACAGAAACGGGCCGCATTTATTGCAGCCAATCTGGGAAAAGTCCTGGAAGGTGTGGTGCAGCATAAACAGGATCCGCATACAGGGCACCTCACTGCAGTGACAACCAACTACCTTAATGTGTTTTTGGAAAAAAACGATGCCATCAAGGGAAAAATAGTTGATCTTGTATGTGAACAATGTGATAGTACTCTCCGTATTTTTGGAAAACTGCAGGCTGTCTCCCCTTGGCAGATGTCATAATTTATCCGGGGATGAAAAAAAGTATACCAACAACCATATATGGAGATTTTTCATGGAAGATGTATATAAGAAACTGGCTGTACACCTGGACAACACCCCGGGTGGATTTCCCCCCACAGAATCCGGCGTTGAACTGCGCATTCTCAAACAGCTGTTCACCCCCCCGGAGGCGGAACTGGCCCTGAGCCTGGTCATGATGCCGGAACCGGCAGACACCATTGCCGAAAAGGTGGGAAAGCCAAAACAGGAAATTTTGCCGGTTCTCAAAAAAATGGGGGAGAAAGGCCTGATCCTTCATATCCAGAAAAAAGAAACCGACACGTTCATGCTGCTGCAGTTTGTGGTGGGTATCTGGGAATACCAGGTAAACCGGTTGACCCGGGAACTGATTGCAGATTTCAATGAATATGTCCCCCATCTCATGGCATCCCAGAATAAAAGCAAAACCAAACAGCTCCGGGTGGTGCCGGTGGAAAAATCCATCAACACACAGCTGCACATCATGGACCATGAACGGTTGGAAAATCTGGTCAGGCAGCAGTCCAAAATTCTGGTGGCACCCTGCATCTGCCGCAGGGAACATGAGATGGTGGGCAAGGGATGCGGCAAAATGGAAGAGGCTTGCCTGGTGTTCGGCGGCGGGGCATACATTTACGAAAGCCGGGGTATCGGCCGGACCATCACCCAGGATGAGGCCCTGGATATCATCCACAAAGGGGTGGAACAGGGTCTGGTTCCCCAGCCCTCCAACACGGTAAAGCCTGTCAATATCTGCCTGTGCTGCGACTGTTGCTGCCAGATTTTAAGCAATATCAAAAAATCTGCTGCACCGGCCAGACTGGTCAATTCAAATTTTCAGGCGTGTGTGGATGACAACAGCTGCACCGGGTGTCAGGCCTGTGAACAGATCTGCCCCATGGATGCCGTTGCCATGGATGACACCGGCATGATTGCCGTTGTCAATGAAAAAAGATGCATCGGATGCGGTCTGTGCGTGACAGCCTGCGAATATGATGCCATCTCTCTCACCGACAAAAAAGAGATGGAACGGTGGGAACCGCCCCGGACACTGGTGGACACATACATGCGCATTGCCAGGGAAAAAGGGCTGTTTTAAAAGCCGCGTTCTTTTCTGACATGGTCATAGGCTTCCTGAATTTCCCTGAATTTGTCATTGGCAAATTTAACAAATTCTTCAGGCAGGCCTTTGGCCTCAATCTTGTCCGGGTGGTATTCCGTGGCCAGGGAGCGGTATTTCTTTTTGATCTCTTCATTGGATGCGGTTTCATCACACTTGAGAATCGCATAATATTTATTGGACTGCCGGATATATTTTGATTTCAGGCGGTCGAAATCCGTGCCGGAAACATGGAAAGGACATCCACCTGCCTGGTACGGTTGTCACCCAGACGGGTCAGGATCTTGTCCTCGAGAAACCTCAGGAGCTTGGGCTGGATGGATAGGTTCATGTCGCCTATCTCGTCCAGCAGGATGGTGCCATTGTGCGCAAGCTCAAGTTTGCCGGGCTTGTCATGCGCATTGTGGAACGCGCCTTTGACCGACCCGAAGAGCTCGCTCTCAAATAGGGCT
>JAWOEP010000348.1:0-3285 GCA_046482705.1 Desulfotignum sp. | reverse complement strand
AAAAAAAAGGCCTGCAACATCCTTGACATCTAACGGTTCTGTGATTGAAAAAACTTACCGGCATATCCGTCTTTTCAGAAAAAAAATTTCCAGAAGTGAGCTGGCTGTCAAACTCATGGGGCTTCACGCCCATACCGGTTCAAGTACCGACCCCGGGCTGGTCATGATCCAGGTGGACGGACTCGGCTTTGATCAGCTGGAAAAAGGCCTTTCCCAAAAGCAGCTGCCCTTTATCCAGTCCCTGATCAAGGACCACAGGTTTACGCTGAACCCCTTTTATTCCGGCATGCCCTCCACCACACCGGCGGTCCAGGGAGAATTGTTTTACGGCATAAAAACATCAGTCCCTGCATTTGAATTTATTAACCGGGAACATGACAGGCGACAGGTCATGTTTTTTGCCGATGCTGCTGAACACGTGGCTGATGAACTTGCTGCGGCCGGTAAAGCCCCGCTGCTGAAAGGGGGAAGCGCATACTGCAACATCTTCGCCGGGGGTGCCAAAGAGGCCCGGTACTGTGCACAAACCATGCATCTTGAAAATCTGCTGCAAGCCCTGAACCCGCTGAAGCTTGTGATTCTGGCCCTGCTCCATTTCATTAAAGCCTTTCGGATTCTGGGCGTGGGACTGCTGGAGCTTATCCTGGCCTGCCGGGATTTTTTCAAAGGCATCCTCAACGGGAAAAATTTTTTCAAGGAATTCACGTTTATTCCCACCCGGGTATTTATCTGCAGTATTCTTCGGGAATTGATCCGATTCCGGGTCAAGATGGACGTTTCCCGGGGGATACCGGTGATCCACGCCAATTTTATCGGCTATGATGAGCAGGCCCACCGCCGCGGACCCGACTCGGCCTTTGCCCACTGGACCCTCAAGGGAATCGACGGCGTGATTCAGGATATTTACCGGACAGCCCTTCGATCGGACTGCCGGGCCTACAGACTGATTCTTTATTCAGATCACGGCCAGGAAACAACCCAAACCTTTGGTTACAGTACCGGCACATCATTAAAAACAGTGGTTCGTCGTGTGTTTGCCGAAATTGTTCCGGCAGGGAACGCTCCGGCCAGTGTAAGATCCCGGCAGGAATTTGAAGACCGCAATATCAGGGGCAGGCAGTGGCTGGCCAGCCATGGACAGCCCGGGCGCAAACAACACCTGGTATCACCGGCCCTGTCCCCGGACCAGGTCAACATCACCACCATGGGACCGATAGCCCACGTATACTTTCCCACGGCCCTTTCCGACGATATACGGGAAATATTTGCCCAACGTCTTGTTGTGGATGAAGGCATTCCCCTGGTCTTGTTTAAAAACCAGCACACTGGAACCGTTACAGCAATCAATTGGCACGGCATTCTTGATCTAAAAGCCGACAAAGCCAGAGTCCTGGGAAACGATCATCCATTTCTAAACGATACGGCACTGGATCTGGAAGCCCTGTGCCGGCACAAAAATGCCGGGGATCTGGTGCTTTCCGGCTGGTCCCCGGATCAGCCGCCCCTGACCTTCACCATTGAAAACGGATCCCACGGCGGACCCGGCTGCCATGAAACCCGGGGATTTGTGATGCTGCCCATGATGGTCAACACCCAGGCAGCTTTTCTCCGGCCCCTGGACCTTCGCAGAACCGCCTTTTCCCTGATGAAAAAAAACCGCAAAAGCAGCCGCCGGCCGCTTACCCGGGATGGAAAATTCGTTGTTAACGTGCTGTCCTATAATATTCACAGCTGCATTAATTTGAACGGCAAAATAGACCCTGTCAGAGTTGCGGAAGTCATTGACGGATTTGACGTGGATGTGGTTGCGATGCAGGAAGTGGACCGGCACAAGGCGCGGACCCGGTATGAAAACCAGGCTGAATTTCTTGCCAGGTATCTGGACATGGATTATGCCTTTTTCCCGGTTGTGACAGACGGCGACGAAGAATACGGGCTTGCCCTGCTGACCCGGTATCCTGTGATTGAAATGAAAAAAGATGTTCTGCCAAAGGGAAACAGCCGGTCCACCAGGGAAACAAGAGGGGCCATGATGGCCCGGATCGACACCCCGGAAGGGATTATCTGCGTGCTGAACACCCATCTGGGACTCGCCATGAAGGAACGTCAACTGCAGGTTAAAGCCCTTCTCGGCCATGACTGGCTGGGACAGATCAACCAAAAGGAGCCCATTATTATCTGCGGTGATATGAATGCCGGGGTTCGTTCAAAAATCTACCGGCAGTTGTCGCAAAAATTCAGGGATGTCCAGAAAATGGTGCCTCAGCAGGGATATCCCAGGCCCACATTCTTTTCCTTCTGTCCATTGCTGCGGCTGGACCATATTTTTGTTTCCCGGCATTTTCAGGCCCAGTCCGTTGTTGTTCCTGCAGACCGGACCGCTCAGACAGTATCCGACCATCTCCCCGTATACGCAGCCCTTTCTCTGAACCCGGATATTTTATGGCCTTTCTGAACAGCAAAACAGCAAAACAATGCCTGATGGGATTCATGGCAGTGATCATGCTCCTGGTGGTTTATATTGGATTCAAATACCATGCCTGGGAGTGGATCTCCCGGCAACTCAACGAAAACACCCATCCCGCATTGATTCTGGGCCTGTTTGCAGTGCTGCCGGTGCTGGGATTTCCCATCAGTATCTTTCTGATTCTGCTGGGATTACGGTTCGGCCCCTGGTATGGAATGTTTTTCATGATGGCGGGCATGCCCCTTCATCTGCTGGCAACCTTTGGCCTGTCCCACTCTTTTTTACGGCCATGGATGGAACGGTTTGCCCAAAAAAAAGCGTTTACCATCCCCCGGGTGCCGGCCCATCGCCATGTGGGATTCAGCTTTATCTTTATGGCGGTCCCGGGACTGCCCTATACCGTGAAAAACTATATGCTGGCCCTTTCCGGCGTTCCCTTTCACATTTTTTTTCTCATGGGATGGGGCGTCAACGCCCTGCTGGGAGCGCTTTTTGTCATTCTGGGCGGCGCCGCCACCCAATGGGGGATTATTCTGCCGGTAATCCTTGTCATCATTGCCGCTGTAATTTACACAATTCAACGGTGGGCAAACAAAAAAATAAAAACAATGGCCAGTGAACAACAATGGACCATGGATGAAAAAAAGGAGGAAAACTGATTTTATGGGTATATTTCGCAACTGGATACCATGGCGGCTGATTATTCGACGGGCTGCAAAGGCCCACGGATTCATTGATCCGATCCGGCTCATGGCAAGACTGCGCCAGTTTGCCCAGCCCTCGGAGGTTCAGGAACCCATTGAACTGCTCCGGGCGGG
>JAWOEP010000145.1:0-9629 GCA_046482705.1 Desulfotignum sp. | reverse complement strand
ACCAGGTTGGAAAGCATGCCGCCCGGGGTCTGGTGCAGCAGCACATTGATGTCAATGAGAGACACCTTGGTGTCATCCAGAAGATGCTTGTACTTGGGCATGACCTCTTTTTCCAGAATTTCATTGATATCCGCCAGGGCCTTGATATCGAATCCCGTATCCCTGCTGGTGCCCAGAAGGGTCATGACCAGGGGCTCCAGAGCAGCATGGGAGGTTCGGTAGGCATAGGGGGTCACACAGGTGTCAATAATGTCCACCCCGGCTTCCACCGCCTTGAGATGGGTCATGGCAGACATGCCGGAGGTAAAATGGCTGTGCAGGTGAATCAAGGGCTTTACATTGTCTTTCAGGGCCTTTACCAGTGCAAAGGCATCATAGGGGGCCATCAGACCTGCCATATCCTTGACACAGATACTGTCCGCGCCCATGTCCTCCAGCTCTTTGGCCTTTTTGATGTAATAATCCAGATTGTAGACTTCTCCGCCCAGACGGGGTTCGGTGAGGGTGTAGCAGATACAGCCCTGAAAGTGGGCACCGCATTCTTTGATCACCGGCACCACGGTTTCAAAATTTCTGTAATCATTGAGGGCGTCAAAGGTACGGAATATTTCCAGGCCGTTGTCCACGGTTTTTTTCACAAACAGCTTGGCCACATCGTCGGCATAGTTCCGGTATCCCACAAGGTTCTGGCCCCGGAGCAGCATGGAAAACGGGGTTTTTTTAAAATACCGCTTCAATGTCCGCAGCCGCTGCCAGGGATCTTCCCCCAAAAACCTGTGCATGGTATCAAAGGTGGCCCCTCCCCACACCTCCACAGCCCAGAAACCAATCTCATCCATGCGCTCGGCTACGGGAATCATGTCTTCTGTTCTGCCCCTTGTGGCAAACAGAGACTGGTGCCCGTCCCGCAGGGAAATATCCTCCACTTTCAAGGGATTGTCCGCTTTGGGCCTGGCTTTGTCATAATTCATCTGTGTCATTTTAACCTGGGTGTGTTCTGTCATCGCTATTTCTCCCGATAATATATTGTCATCAGCTTCTATCTAAACATCCGCAGCTGCATCATGGTATTGGCCTGCATCTGGGACTGGCGCCCGGCCATGCCCCATACATTGTGGGTGTGGCCTGTCAGTATTCTGGATGCAGGTTCTTTTATACCCGCAGTTTCTGCCTGTTCCGCCATATGCCGGGCATGTGCTTCTTCACTGGTTTTCATATGGGCATATACAGCTGCCAGGGCAGCTGTCCGTTTTTTAGGGTCCATGGCATCTTCCTTTTTTATACTGGAATGTTTCCGTGTTTTTTGGCCGGCCGCATTTCCCGTTTGGTGGCCATGGCTTCCAGGGCATCAATGAGCCGGGGCCGGGTTTCACACGGCTGGATAACCGCATCCACATAGCCTCTGGCAGCCGCACAATAGGGATTGGAAAACTGGTCATTGTACTGGGCAATTTTTTCTTTGCGTTTGGCTGCCGGATCATCTGCCGCCTTGATCTCTCTTGCATGAATGATATTGGCCGCCCCTTCCGCTCCCATGACCGCAATCTCAGCACTGGGCCAGGCAAAGGCCATGTCCGCTCCAAGGTGTTTGGAACACATGGCCAGGTAGGATCCGCCGTAATCCTTGCGGGTGATCAAAAGCAGCTTGGGTACTGTGGCCTCGGAATAGCACCACAGCAATTTGGCCCCATGGCGGATGATGCCGCCCCATTCCTGGTTGGAGCCGGGCAGATACCCCGGTACATCCGCAATGGTAAGCATGGGAATATTGAAGGCATCACAGAACCGGATGAACCGGGTGGCTTTGTCCGAGGCATTGATATCCAGGCATCCGGCCAGGTGGTTTGGCTGGTTGGCGATAATGCCGATGGACCGGCCGTTGAGCCGGGCAAAGCAGACCACCAGATTTTTGGCAAAATACTGGTGGGGTTCGAAAAACTGCCCGTCATCCACAATGGACCGGATTACACTTTTCATATCATAGGACCGGTTGGGGCTGTCCGGAATCACCGTGTCTAAAGACGCATCCATGCGGTCAGGGACATCTGTGGGCGGAACAAGCGGGGGATCTTCCATATTGTTGGAAGGCAGATAGGACAACAGGGTCTTTATCTGAAGGATGCAGTCTTCATCCGATTCACAGGCAAACTGGGCCACACCGGATTTTTCATTATGGGCCATGGCCCCCCCTAAGTCTTCAGAAGAAACTTCCTCTCCTGTCACAGCTTTTATGACATTGGGGCCGGTGATAAACATGTACGCACTTTTTTTGACCATGAAAACAAAATCGGTCATGGCAGGAGAATACACCGCCCCGCCGGCAGTGGGTCCCATGATGGCCGATATCTGGGGGACAACCCCTGAACAGGCGGAATTCCTGAAAAAGATCTCCCCGTATCCGGACAGGGCATCAATACCCTCTTGAATCCTTGCCCCGCCTGAATCATTCATGCCGATAAGCGGGGCACCTGATTTTAAAGCCATGTCCATGATCTTGCATATTTTTTTGGCCTGCATTTCCCCCAACGAGCCTGCCCGGGCTGTAAAATCCTGGGCATAGGCAAAAACGATTCTGCCGTCCACCCTGCCATGGCCTGTGATAACACCGTCCGCCGGTATCTGTACCTTTTCCATACCGAAATTGGTGCACCGGTGGGTGACAAACATATCCAGTTCCCTGAAGCTGCCTTTATCAAACAAACATTCAAGGCGTTCTCTGGCATTGAGCCGTCCCTGCTCCTGGCGTTTGGCCAATGCTGCGTCACCACCCATCTTCAAAATTTCCTGCTCTTTTTTCTTCAGCATCTGGATATTGTCTGATGTGGCTCCCATAATAGAAATCCTTATAAAAGTGTTAAGTGTTAAGTGTTAAGTTTTAAGTGAATACCTCACTACTTTTACTTTAATTATTTGTTGTGGTCTCTCAGGCCATGATTGTTATAATTGTAACGACACCTTGTTGCATTTTTATTCCAGTGTGAACCGCCATGCACAGAACCAGTCTTCCGGATGGGGGTCAGGGGGACATCCGATGCATGCTGTTTTGATGCATGGATCGATTGCCCTTGCAAAATATGTGTATTCAACCAGTCCTGCGGATTTGCATGGATAGTCGGGCATGCCTTTGCGCTTTCTTGCTGCCTGGACCCGGCATGCATTCATCTGGAATACAAAACTTTGTGGTGTTTCGTCAACAATTGATTGCGTATTAATAAAAGAATACATCCGTAAATATAACGCTTTTTTAAGTCCGGCCAGCCCCGGATTTTTGCCCAGGTGTAAAAATTTTTTAATTGCATGGGCCTCATAGGGGGAAAATTTGCCCCAGCAGGAATCATTGCACCGCTTGGCATCATTCATGCCATGGCAGGATTCCACTGCCTGGAACCAGACGCCGTCCATGACCAGCCAGTTTTTGGCAAGATCCTGTAAAAATGCATTCATAACATCCTCCTCCATGTCTGACCAGGCTTTGGGCAGGCCGTCCTGCATCGGAAATCCCAGGGTTTCAGCCATGCGGTTCATGGCAATACCCGCAGCTTTCGGGATCACGTCATCCATAATTTCCAATGCAGGTGCCATGCCCATCTGGTGTCGCACTTCACCAAACCAGAACCCGTAATGCATGACCATGCGCATCACCATATCCATCATTAACCGGCCCTTGTCTTGTTTTGACAACCCAAGACAAGGTGACTCACGGTCTTCCATGAAACCGCCTCCTTATTATTTTTTTTTTGCAAAAAAGCTTCTAAGTAACTCATTTGAGTTGCTTGTAGGTTTGGTGCCGGGCAATGCCCCGGCGGGCGCGCTATCAATGCCCTGATACATCACTTACCATTTTATTGCCGGTGTACCATAAACACATCCATACATATCAGGTGTATACCTCACAGTCCTTTGCATATCCTGTTTCTGACAACCGGCGGTAAAGCGCAAGATATGTCCGGGCTTCGGCAGTTTTGCCTCTTTTTTTGCACCCATTGCCGTAAATAAGGCATTTTTCCTGTAACACAGCTGTTGCAGCAGCTTTTTGTTCCAGGTCCAAAGCATCTGACTGCACCAGATGCAGCAAAGAAGCGATGCGGTATCTGTCCTGGGAGTGGCTGCGGGAAAGCTGGTCATCATGTCCCCCGTATTTGACGGTCAATGGTTTGTCAATGAGGTATACGGGAATATCCGTACTGATACGCAGCCACAGGTCGTAATCTTCACACACGGCAAAATCCTCATTGAACATGCCCTTGAGATCAAAAATCTCTTTTTTCATCATCACGGCAGAAGGACTTACCAGACAGCGGTGAAGAGATGGCTCAAAAATCATGCCCGAGGGTTTTTTGTGCTTTTGCATGGGATTGACCCGCTTTCCTTTGCGAATCCAGATCTCCTGGGTCTGGCATATCAGGGCCCCGGGATGGGTGGAAAAAAAGGCTGCCTGGCAGGCCAGTTTTTCCGGCTCCCATTGGTCATCGGAATCCAGCAGGGCAATATAGTCCCCGCTGCTGTGGCGAATTCCCAAATTTCTTGCCGCACTCACCCCCTGGTTGGGCTGGGTGACCACCTGGATGGTTTTGCCATATTTTGCCAGAAGATCCGGTGTATCATCTGTGGAACCATCATCCACCACAATGATCTCTTTGGGGGAAAGGGTCTGGGCCAGCACCGAATCAACGGCCCTGGACAGAGTCCATGCCCGGTTACAGGTGGGGATGATCACGCTGATCTGTGATGAAACCGTATTTTCCATGACATATGGCTATACCATGCCCGGGCCTGTTTAGGCAAACCGGTTTTGGTCGGGCAGATACATTGTAAATGGCTTAACCATTTGAAAATTTATAAAATAACAAGCATATTCAAGGCCATAGCAGAATTTTTATCTTGATTTTTACAAAAAAATCCCCGATAATACATTTTGTTCTTTTTTATATGAGTAATCCTTGACAAGCCCATCCAAATCACTTAATGAAGGCCCTTAAATTTTGGTTTAGCATTATCTTATGAATAATTGAGGATATTATGGCAAAAGGCAAATCAGTCACACATGTAATTGATACACACTGGTGCAAGGGGTGTGGTATCTGTGTTCATTTCTGTCCAAAAGATGTACTGGAACTGGACGCAGAAGGCAAAGCCCGGGCAGTTCGACCGGAAGATTGCATCGCCTGTAAGCTGTGCGAGCTTCGATGCCCTGATCTGGCAATACAAATACAAGAAGCGCGGGAAGGGGAAAATGACTCTACAAAATAATATCAGGTTTGTTCAGGGGAATGAAGCCTGTGTTGAAGGGGCACTGTATGCAGGTGTCAATTTTTTCGCAGGATATCCCATCACCCCGTCCACGGAAATAGCGGAACACCTGGCTGAAAGGCTTCCCCGGCAGGGTGGAAAATTTATCCAGATGGAAGATGAAATTGCTTCCATGGGCGCCATTCTCGGGGCATCCCTCACAGGCAAAAAAGTGATGACCGCCACATCAGGCCCGGGATTTTCCCTGAAACAGGAAGCTTTGGGGTATGCATGCATGGCTGAAATTCCCTGTGTGATCGCCAATGTGCAGCGGGGCGGACCCTCCACAGGCAATCCCACCCATGTGAGCCAGGGGGATGTGAACCAGGCCAGATGGGGCACCCACGGAGATCACGCCATCATTGCTTTGACCGCATCCAATAACCAGGATGTATTCAAAATCACAGTAGAAGCTTTTAACCTGGCAGAAACCTACAGGACCCCTGTTATCATTCTTTTGGATGAAGTGGTGGGCCATATGCGGGAAAAACTGACCATCCCGGACTCCGAAGAGATCCCGGTTGTGGGGCGGCTTCGCACGGCCGTGGCAAAAGGCGTGGATTACCATCCCTATCTTCCCAGAGAAGACGGCCGCCTGCCCATGTCTGACTTCGGTGCAGAGCACCGATACAATGTCACAGGTCTTTTTCATGACATGTGGGGGTTTCCCAGCAACAACCCCAAGGTGGTGAGCGAACTGCTGCGGCACCTGGTGGACAAGATAGAAAACAATGCGGAAAGCATTACCATGTACAAGGAATACTGGCTGGATGATGCAGATTACATTCTGGTCTCCTACGGATCTTCGGCCCGGTCCGCCATCCACATCGCCAAAAACCGGCGGGCCAGGGGCGTCAAAATAGGGGTCCTGGAGCTCCAGACCCTGTGGCCCTTTCCCACCGACATGGTCAGGGAAAAATGCGCCAATGCCAAAGCTGTACTGGTGGTGGAGATGAACATGGGCCAGGTGGTCACCCAGGTGAAAAGCGCTGTGGACAATCCCCACAATGTGTTTCTGGCCAACCGCATTGACGGCCAGCTCATCTCACCCACCGACATCAAAACCATTCTCAGAATGATCCAGGGAAAGGGGGTATAACATGGCCACAAAGGAATTTGATTTCAAAGACTATATCCGGTCCCGGTTTTTTCCCCATATCTGGTGCCCGGGCTGCGGGCACGGCATTGTTCTGGGTTCTTTGCTCCGGGCCATTCATGAACTGGGCCTGGACAAAAACGAGATTGTCATGACCTCAGGCATCGGGTGTTCCTCCCGGATCTCGGGATATGTGGATTTTCATTCCCTGCACACCATCCACGGCCGGGCCCTGACCTTTGCCACAGGGGTCAAACTTGCCAAGCCCGGGATTACCGCCATCGTACCCATGGGAGACGGAGATGCCCTGGCCATCGGCGGCAACCACTTTATCCATGCTGCCAGGCGCAACATCGATATCACCGCCATTGTGATGAACAACCGGATCTACGGCATGACCGGGGGCCAGTTTTCTCCCTTGTCCGGGCTGGGCAAAAAAGCCACCACTGCCCCCTTTACCACCATTGACAACCAATTTGATATAGCGGAACTGGCCAAAAGCGCGGGTGCCAGTTTTGTGGCAAGATCAACGGTTTTCCATGCCACGGAATGCAAGGATATGCTGAAAAAGGCCATTAGCCACAAGGGGTTTTCCGTGGTGGAAATTTTGTCCCAGTGTCCCACTTACTACGGCAGAAAAAACAAGGAAGGGGATGCGGTCCAGATGATGGAAGGGTTCAAAACCAATACCGTAAAACTTGGTTCCAAAAAACTGGAAAAGAATCCTGACCTTATCCAGCGGGGCATTTTTGTGGAAGACACACAAAAGGCGGAATATTGTGAGGCCTATGACAAGATCATCGCCACTGCAATGAAAGGAAATGCATAATGGAACGTTCACGACTTGTTTTTTCAGGTTCCGGCGGCCAGGGCGTGATTACGGCTGCCATCCTTCTTGCCAAGGCAGCAGTGCTGTTTGAAGGAAAAAACGCCACCCAGTCCCAGAGCTACGGGGCAGCGGCCCGGGGCGGTGCCACCAGAAGCGATGTATTGATATCTGAATCAGATATCTATTTTCCCAAAGTGGTCCAGCCCAATATTTTGGTGAGTTTGACCCAGGAAAGTTACAACACCTTTTCAGCCATTATCCGGCCCGGCGGTCTGCTGCTTGTGGATGCCAAATTTGTGTCCATCGAAAAAAAGGTGGATGCCAAACACATTTCTCTGCCCATGTATGAAACGGTCATGGAGAAAGTCGGCAAACCCATCGTGTTCAACATATGCATGCTCGGGGCCCTGCTCGGCGCCACCGGCCTGGTGCGGGCCGAATCCATTCTCAAGGTCCTGGAAACCTCCATTCCCAAAGATTTCATGGATATGAACAAAAAAGCCCTGGAACTGGGCATGGGAATGGGGGAATCCGCAGCCTCTTAAAATTTTTTTAGCCCCCCGACACTAACACCCCTGGTGCATGGACATTATGCACCAGGGGTGATTATTTTTGCCCTGATTTCCGGACTTTTGCTGCAGGGTCAGCCAGGCCCGGTGCAGATCCGGCAGGCAGGCCAAGAGGCATGCGGATTATTCAGATGTATCTGGTTCTGCAGAGCTTTGGGATGCACTGCTGCCTGTGGGAAACAGGTCCTGAACATCAAGCCCCTTGATCTTTTTCAAACAGTCCTCCAGGGCCTGGGGTTCTGTATCTCCGGCACCCTGGTGTTCAGGCTTTGCCACTATATTGACCAGATTCGGCACCGCAATATACGCACCTGCCAAATGTCCCTGGATTTTCTGGTGCACATCGATATAAATCATTCTGCCGTTACGGATAAGATTATACCGGGAAATACGGGTCAGTATATCATTTACATGAAGGTCCATAGTCTCTCCTCTGAAAATTTTGACATTGACTATTGTTCACCAAAAGTCCATCATACAGGTTTTGTAAACAATGAAAACAAAAACATGCCATGACAGCACCTGAAAAAATTCCCCCGGACCTGGTGGCGGACTGGAGCACCCTTCACCGGGTGTTTATCCGGCCTGAAGATGAAAAAAGCCGGCAGACCCTGGTGAAATACATGGAACAGATCCTGTTCGGACTCCATGATTTTCTCAACACCCATGTGGGGGTCACCGAAGCCATCCCCCTGGCATCCCTGGCCGAATCCTATACCGATACCCTGATCAACCCGGGTCCGGAAAAAAAACTGGCTGACGTGATCAAGGATATCATCAACGAGATTGCTCCCAGGGCCGTGAATGTGGCGTCCCCGTATTTTATCGGCCACATGACCTCGGCCATACCTTTTTTCATGGTGCACCTCAAAGCCATTGCCGCTGCGCTGAACCAGAACCTGATCAAGCTGGAAACCTCCAAGGTATTGTCCGTGCTGGAAAAACAGGTGCTGGCCAAGATGCACCGGATGATCTTTGACAAACCGCCCGCATTTTATGATACCCATGTCCAGAATGTGGATACCTCTCTGGGCCTGTTTACCAACGGCGGCACCACAGCCAACATCACGGCCCTGTGGGTGGCCAGAAACCGGTGTCTGTCCCCCACAGAACATTTTTCAGGTGTTGAAAAGGACGGCATGGCCGCTGCCATGAAAGCCCATGATCTGGAACGGCTGGTGGTGCTGGTGTCGGAAAGAGGCCATTTTTCTTTGAAAAAAGCCGGTGGTATACTGGGCATTGGAAACCGCAACATCATTGCAGTGGATGTGGATGAAAACCACCAGGTGGACATGGCAAAGCTGACCCTGCTGGTGGAAAAATTTTCCCGGGATAAAAAAACAAAGATTGCGGCCATAGTAGGTATTGCCGGTGCCACGGAAACCGGCAGCATTGACCCCCTGCCCCGGATGGCAGCCCTGTGCAAAAAACACGGGATCCATTTCCATGTGGATGCTGCCTGGGGCGGCCCGGTACTGCTGTCGGAAACATACAAAAGCCTTTTGGCCGGGATACAGGAAGCTGATTCCGTGACCATTGACTGCCACAAGCAGTTTTACATGCCCATGAGTGCGGGTATGGTCTATTTCAAAGACCCGAAAGCCCTGGACCGGATCGCATACCATGCCGGATACGTAAACCGCAAAGGGTCGGTGGACCTGGGCATCAAGTCCCTGGAAGGATCACGGGAGGCAAGCTCCCTGATCCTGGACAGCGCCCTGAAAATAATGGGATCCCGGGGGTATGGCCTGATGATCGATCACGGCATTGAAACCACGCGGCTGTTTGCCCGGAAAATCAGGGCCCGGTCACAGTTCCAGCTGGTCACTGATCCTGTACTCAACAT
>JAWOEP010000121.1:0-9768 GCA_046482705.1 Desulfotignum sp. | reverse complement strand
AAGATATTGCCGCAGTGTTGATGGAAAGAGAATCTCTGGGCAGCACCGGCATCGGCGGGGGAATTGCCATTCCCCATGGCAAACTTGCTGCTGTCACCGACGTTGTTCTGGGATTCGGCCGCAGTGTGGCAGGGGTGGAATACGATTCTCTGGATAGCAGGCCGGTGCATATTTTTTTTCTTTTGTTGACCCCGGAAAATTCCACCGGCAGTCACCTGAAGGTACTGGCCCAGATTTCCAAACTGTTGAAAATGGACCATTTCAAACAGGGATTGAAAACCGCAGATACCCTTGATGAAATTTATGAACTCATACTGGAACAGGATGAGGATTTTTAAAAAAAAGCCATGGGAAAAGAAAGGGTGTATATAATAACCGGGTTGTCCGGTTCTGGTAAATCAACAGCTATTCAGGCTTTTGAAGATGCCTCCTTTTATTGCGTGGACAATATGCCCATGGAGCTTGTCCCCAAATTTCTGGAGCTGCCCTTTAAGGAAAGCCCCCAGATAAAAGGCATTGCCTTTGTCATGGACATGCGCTCCAAAACCTTTGTTACCAATTATGCAGGCGGCATATCTGCCATAGAAGAGCTGGGTATAGTGCCCAAAATCATCTTTCTGGAAGCTGATGTGGACACACTGGTGAAAAGATTCAGCCAGACACGGCGCCAGCACCCGGTTTCCAACACCAAAAGCCTGCTGGAAAGTATCCATTCCGAAATCAGGCTGATGCAGCCTGTCAAAGCGACTGCCCATCATGTCATTGATACGAGCACATACAATGTTCACCAGCTGAAATCCAAAATTCTGGATCTGATTCACAACGGCAAAGAAAATTTTTCGCTCATGAAGGTAAACGTATTGTCCTTTGGGTACAAATACGGCATTCCCGGTGACGCCGATCTGGTGATCGACATGCGGTTTCTTGCCAATCCCTATTTTGTACCGGAATTGAAAAACCATGACGGTGAATCCACAGCTGTGAAAACATTTGTTCTGTCAAATCCGGAAACCAAAGTTTTTCTTGAAAAATATGTCAATCTGCTTGATTTTTTGATACCATTATATAAAAGAGAGAACAAAGCATACCTGACCATTGGCGTCGGCTGCACAGGGGGCCGCCACAGAAGCGTCGCCATCGCCCGCAGTATCTTTGAGCACCTTAACCAGAAAGGATGGAACCCGGGTCTCATTCACCGGGATCTTGACCGGGATATAAAAGAAACATGATTGGAATACTTGTAGTAGCCCATGCAAATCTTGGAGAAACCCTGATTGAAACCGTGCATTTCATATTGGGAAAAGAACAGGAAAACCTGATGTCCATCTCCATTGATATCCAGCAGAACCCTGAACACCTGCGCAAAAAAATCAAACAGGGCATTGCAAAAGTCAGGACTGACAACGGGGTGATCATCCTTACAGACATGTTCGGGGGCACCCCTTCCAACCTGAGTTATTCTTTTCTGGAAGAAGGGTCTGTGGAGGTTATTTCCGGGGTCAATCTTCCCATTCTCCTCAAAGCCGTCACTGCCAGGTACAAAATGGACATGGAAAAACTCACCACCACCCTTGTGGAACACGGCAAAAGAAGCATCTGTCTTGCCAGCGGGATCCTTAAAGGCACCGGAAGGGACTGACTGCACCTTATTTTACTGCAGATTACTTTCATACAGCAACTTACATAATGCATAGGAGAAAAATCATGGGTATAAAAATCGGCATTAATGGTTTCGGCCGCATCGGCCGAATGGTTTTCCGGGCTGCCATGACCCAGCCGGAACTGGAAATCGTTGCCGTCAACGACCTTACCGACACCCGCACTGCAGCCCACCTGCTTGCTTATGATTCAGTTCACGGGCAGCTGGACAAACCCGTTACCGCCCTTGATGACAGCATAGAAGTGGATGGCAAACCTGTAACGGTAACCGCTCATAAAGATCCGGCCCGGATTCCCTGGGGGGATATGGGTGTGGATATTGTCATGGAATGCACCGGCATTTTCAGGGACAGGCAGGGTGCATCCAAACACCTGGAGGCCGGGGCGAAAAAAGTGCTGATTTCAGCGCCTGCCAGTGATCCGGACATCACCATTGTCCTGGGCGTCAACAATGACATGTATGATCCCGGTTCCCACCATATCATTTCCAATGCCTCCTGCACCACCAACTGCCTGGCCCCGGTGGCCAAGGTTATTCTGGAAAATTTCGGATTTCTGTCCGGCATGATGACCACCATCCATGCCTATACCGGGGATCAGCGGCTTCTGGACTTCCCCCACAAGGACCTGCGCCGGGCCAGGGCGGCCGGCCTGTCCATGATTCCCACCACCACCGGAGCGGCCAAGGCAGTGGCACTTGTACTTCCCGAGCTGAAAGGAAAACTCAACGGCATGTCTGTGCGGGTGCCCACCCCCAATGTCTCCATGGTGGACCTGGTGGCCCTCACCCAGAAAGACAATCTGAGCATAGAAGCGGTGAACCAGGCTTTTGAAACCGCAGCAAAACAAAGCCTGAAAGGGGTCCTGGGTTACAGCGACCTGCCTCTGGTCTCCATTGATTATAATTCCAATCCCCTTTCATCCATTGTGGATGCCGGGTGTACGGATGTGATAAACGGCAATATGGTAAAAGTATATGCCTGGTATGACAACGAGGCCGGGTATTCGCACCGGATGACGGATCTGGCCCTTATTATCGGAAAATCCCTGTAAAAAATGGAGGTTTCCATGAAACGCATGCCCATGATCGCAGGCAACTGGAAAATGTTCAAAACCGGTCCCGAAGCCGTAAAAACCGCTACACAGCTTGCTGCAGCCTGCAAAGATATCACTGATGTACAGATCATGATCGCCCCGGCTTTTGTGTCACTGCCCCTGGTGGCTGCAGCTGTCACAGGCACGCCCGTGTGCCTGGGGGCACAGAACCTGCATTTTGAAAAGCAAGGGGCGTTCACCGGTGAAATCTCTGCTGACATGCTGACTGCCGCAGGTGCGGAATATGTCATTATCGGCCATTCTGAAAGGCGCCAGTATTTTTTTGAAACCGATGACATGGTGTGCAAAAAAATCCGGGCAGCAGTCACATCCGGTCTCAAACCTGTGCTGTGTGTCGGAGAAACCGAAACCCAGCGGGACGAGGAAAAAACATTTTTAACCCTTGACAAGCAAGTATCAGATGGGTTACAAGGCTTTGGTCCGGACGAAATCAAGGACCTGGTTCTGGCCTATGAGCCTGTGTGGGCAATCGGTACGGGGAAAAGTGCCGATACCGGTCAGGTGGAAGAAGTACACCAGTACCTGCGCTCCCTGCTGGAAAAAAGATTTTCTTCAGACCTGGCCCGGAGTATACGCATAGTATACGGCGGGTCGGTGAAACCGGAAAACATAAACGAACTGATGCGCATCCCAGATGTTGACGGTGCCCTGGTAGGCGGGGCCAGTCTTGATGCGGATACGTTCACCAAAATTATAAAATTTGATACCACATTATGACAACATTTATTACTGCATTACATGTTACCGTCTGCATCCTGCTTATTCTGATCGTTCTGCTCCAGAGCGGCAAGGGCGCAGAAATGGGGGTATCCATCGGCGGCGGCGGCAGCCAGACCCTGTTCGGGGCAACCGGCCCGGCCACGATTTTGACCAAGATCACCACCGGTGTTGCCATCGTGTTCATGGTGACCTCACTGACCCTGGCGTATTTTTCCGGTCACAAGGCAGAAAAAAGTATCATCACCTCAAACCCTGCACCGGTAGAGCAGTCAGCTGACCAGGCTGCCGAGTAATACAGGACAAACGCATGCCGAAGTGGTGGAATAGGTAGACACGCACGCTTGAGGGGCGTGTGGGGCGACCCGTGGGAGTTCAAATCTCCCCTTCGGCACCAATAAAAATAAGGCCATGGGCAGCAATGTTCATGGCTTTTTTATTTTTTCAGGTATGGCATGCCGGAAGATTTTCGAAGGAACTGCTTCAGGTGCAAGTTTTTCTATGTGACCTGGGATCCGAATCATCCCAATGGGTGCAGGGCCATGGGCTTTAAAACCCGGCAGCTGCCTTCCATGGTTGTGTTCCAGTCCTCGGGGGAACCCTGCCGCATGTTCAAGAAAAAAAACAAGCCGTCATAGAGTTGTGCCTGTCTTGCATATTGATAAAATCAGCTTATAGTATTGTATTATGAAAACAAACAAAACAATATATGCCCAGGATCCCAGAAAAATAGAAAAAGAGCTGGGGGAATTTCTCAATAAAAAATTCGGCGGCAGTGTCCGGATAATTTCCCCGTCAATGCAGCCCCGGGAAAAAGCCATTTCAGGCAAACCCCCTGAAAAAGGCAAAAAGGGACTGATAGATTTCAATATCAAACCGGCAGAACTTATTGCCTATCTTGACCAGTATGTGGTACGCCAGGAAAGGGCCAAATCCGTTCTGGCCACCAAGATCTGCACCCATTTCAACCGCATCCGTCATGAAGAAACCCGACAGAACAAGGGTAGCAAGATCACCGGCAATATCAAATCCAACATCCTGATGCTGGGTCCCACCGGCATCGGCAAAACCTATCTGATACGGCTCATTGCAAGAAAAATCGGTGTGCCTTTTGTCAAGGCGGATGCCACCAAATTCTCGGAAACCGGATATGTGGGCGGGGATGTGGAAGACCTGGTCCGTGATCTGGTTAAAGAGGCTGATGATGATATTGCTTTGGCGGAATGCGGCATCGTGTATGTGGATGAAATCGACAAAATTGCAGCCAGTCCCAACGTGATCGGTGCCCAGGTTTCCAGAACCGGTGTACAGCGGGCTTTGCTCAAACCCATGGAAGAAACCGAAGTTGATTTGAAAGTGCCCCATGATCCCGTGTCCATGATGCAGGAACTGGAAGCTTTTCAGAGAACCGGCAAGCGCGCCAGCCGGCGGGTCAACACCGCCAATATCCTGTTCATCCTCAGCGGGGCCTTCACCGGGCTCACGGACCTGATCCGGCAGCGGCTGACCAGCCAGACCATAGGTTTCAATTCCCGGGTTACAGCCCGCAGCAGTGATATGGATCTTTTACAGCAGACCCGGTCAGAAGACCTTGTAAAATACGGGTTTGAATCTGAATTCATCGGCAGGGTGCCGGTGCGGTGTATCCTGAACACCCTGGAAGAAAAAGATCTGTATACCATTCTCAAAATGCCCAACAACCCGGTCATTCTCAGCAAACGTCTGGATTTTGCCGCTTATGGCATTGACATTGCCTTTGAAGACGCAGCCCTGGAAATACTTGCCCATCGGGCATTTAAAGAAAATACCGGTGCCAGAGGACTGGTGTCTGTTGTGGAGGATGCTTTGCTGCCCTTTGAAGAAAAACTGCCATCCCGCACTGTTTCCTGTTTTGTGGTAACCCCGAAAGTGCTGACAGAACCTGCAGCCATGCTGGCGGATGTGCTGGCCGACCAGCCGGTTCATGACTGGAAAACCAGACACCAAAAGGCCAGAAAAAAAGAGATCCAGTACATCACCGACCATATCAGGGAAAATTGGAAATCATTGTCCATAGTTCATGGCATCACCCTTTCCCAGTTCCGGTGTGAGCTGGCCGCCAGATACTTTTGTACCCATGTCATGGAAATAGACGATGCCATCAAGCAGATAAAAAAATTTCATGACACGGTCAGAGAAATCGAACTTGAAGTGTCCAAAAGCGCTGATCTGAATATTGTATTTGAAGAAGATGCCATCGATTTTCTCATCACCCAGTTTATCGACCACGGGGCTACTTCTGAAGAAATTTTGTCCAAACTCTACAACGAATATTTTGACGGGTTGAACCTCATCAAGGAAAAAACCGGGAAAAACCGTTTTTTCCTGTCAAAAGCAGATCTTATGGACAGTGAATCCTACCTTAACGACCTTATCAGGAAAAAAATTAAATGATTGGAATTTCAAAGCTGTATTGTGCCACGGTGGAGCCCTCGGATACCCTGCGCTATTCACGGCATTCAGGGCAGCTCCCCTCCCATCTGCTCCAGTTTTCCATTGACAAGAAGCCGGTGGTGGTCTGGAACATGACCCAGCGGTGCAATTTAAAATGTGTACACTGCTATGCCAGATCCGAAGATATATCCTATGACAACGAGCTGACCCATGAACAGGCCCTGGCCATGATCGATGATCTGGCTGATTTCGGGGTACCGGTGCTGCTGTTTTCCGGCGGGGAACCCCTGGTGCACCCGAAACTTGTGGACTATGCCCGGTACGCCGTTCAAAAAGGCATGCGGGCGGTCATCTCCACCAACGGCACCCTGATCACCCGGGAAAAAGCCAAGGTGCTCAAAGAGATCGGCCTGTCCTATGTGGGGATCAGCCTGGACGGCCTGGAAGAAACCCATGACCGATTCAGAGGTGTCAAAGGGTCTTTCAAAAAGGCCATGCAGGCCATTGAAAACTGCCAGGAAGCCGGCATAAAGGTGGGGCTGCGGTTTACCATCAACAAGCGCAATGTCCAGGACATCCCCGGCATTTTCGACCTGCTGGAACAAAAAAATATCCCCCGGGCCTGTTTTTACCACCTGGTGTATTCGGGCCGGGGTTCCGAGATTGCCAAAGAAGACCTCTCCCATGCGGAAACCCGGAAGGTGCTGGACCTGATCATGGACAGAACCCGGGATCTCCATGACAGAAAAATGCCCAAAGAGATTCTCACCGTGGACAACCATGCGGACGGCCCGTATCTCTACCAGCGGCTGCTGGATGAAGACCCGGAACGGGCCGCTGAAGTGCTGGAGCTTCTGGAGATGAATGAAGGCAACAATTCCGGCCGGGGCATCGGGTGTATCTCCTGGGACGGGGAGGTGTATCCGGACCAGTTCTGGCGGGAAAAATCATTGGGCAACATCAGGGAACAGCCCTTTTCCAGAATCTGGACCGATGAATCCAATACGTTTTTAATGAAACTCAAAGAAAAAAAGAAACATGTCAAAGGCCGGTGTGCCCGATGCCGGTGGCTGGATATCTGCGGGGGAAACTTTCGGGCCAGGGCGGAATCCGTGGCCAATGATCCCTGGGATGCCGACCCGGCCTGTTACCTCACAGACCAGGAAATCGAAAAGGAGAACTAAGATGCTGTTTCCCGATTACAGAGCCAGGCGGATGCGGGCAACTCCCAACTTCAGAAGGATGATAAGGGAGACAACCCTTTCCAAAGATGACCTGATCCTGCCGCTTTTTGCCGTGGAGGGCAGTGCAGTGAAAAAACCCATCGACTCCATGCCCGGCCATTTCCAGTTCTCTAAGGATTACCTGGTTGACATGGCAAAACAGGCAAAAGATGCCGGTATTCCCGCCATTATCCTGTTCGGGGTGCCTGATAAAAAAGACCCCCTGGCCACCCGGGCCTATGCTGCTGACGGCATTGTCCAGAAAACGGTTGCCTGTGTCAAGGAAGCAGTGCCTGATCTTGCCGTGATAACCGATGTCTGTCTGTGCGGGTATACCGACCACGGCCACTGCGGGATGGTGGAAAACAACATTATCGACAATGATGCATCCCTGGACCTGCTGGCAAAAACAGCACTTTCCCATGTCCGGGCCGGGGCTGACATGGTGGCCCCGTCGGACATGATGGACGGCCGGGTGACCGAAATCCGTCAGGTCCTGGATGAGGAGGGATTTTCCCATATTCCCATCATGTCCTATGCTGTCAAGTATGCATCTGCATTTTACGGCCCTTTCCGCCAGGCAGCCGCATCCGCCCCGCAGTTCGGGGACAGGAAAACATACCAGATGGATCCGGCCAATGCTGTGGAAGCCGTCAGGGAAGCCACTATGGATATTGAAGAAGGCGCGGATATCATCATGGTAAAACCGGCCCTGGCCTATCTGGATATCATCCTGCGGCTCAAACAGGAAATCGATCTGCCCATTGCCGCCTACAATGTATCAGGAGAATACAGCATCATGAAAGCAGGAGAGATGATGGGGTGGGTGGATGCCAAAGACATGGTAATGGAAACCCTGACTGCCATCAAACGGGCCGGGGCTGACATGATTTTGACCTACTCCGCCATTGAGGCGGCAAAATATCTGGAGGACAGATGAACCAATCCGGAACCGGCGCAAACCATGCCCCAGGCCACCAGGGGCCGGAGACCCACCATGCTCCGGACAGTCATAAGCCTGCCGCAGGTTCCCACACCCTGCGTCTGGTGGCATGGGAAACGACCCGGCGCTGCAACCTGGCCTGCAAACACTGCCGGGCCGTTGCAGAAGACCACCCCTACGAAAATGAGCTGAATACCAGGGAAGCCTTTGCGCTCCTGGACCAGATCCGCGAGGTGGGCACCCCTATCATTATCCTCACCGGGGGGGAACCCTTGCTGCGGAAAGATATCTTTCATATTGCCGCCTACGGCACCCAAATAGGGCTGCGCATGGTCATGGCCCCCAACGGCACCCTGCTCACCCAGGAAAAGGTCTGGAGACTCAAAGACTGCGGCATCAAGCGCATCAGTGTCAGCCTGGACGGGGCCTCCGCCGCCACCCATGACAGTTTCAGGGGGCTTGCCAGCGCCTTTGATGATACCCTCCGGGGCATTGCAATCGCCAGGGACTCCGGCCTGGAATTTCAGATCAACACCACCATCACCAAGACCAATCTTAATGAAATTCCCAAAATCCTGAAGCTGGCTGAAGAGCTGGGAGCTGTGGCCCTGCATATTTTTCTGCTGGTTCCCACCGGCCGGGGCAAATATATTGTGGATTCAGCCATTGATGCTGAAGAATATGAACAGACCCTGAACTGGTTCTATGACCAGCAGGACAAAACCCCGCTGCAGCTCAAAGCCACCTGTGCCCCGCATTATTACCGGATTCTGCGCCAGCGTGCCCATGCAGAGGGAAAAAAAGTCAGCTTTGCCTCCCATGGCCTGGATGCTGTCACCAGGGGATGCCTTGCCGGCACCGGCTTCTGTTTTATATCCCATGTGGGCCGGGTGCAGACCTGCGGATTTCTGGATGTCACCTGCGGGAATATCCGGCACCAGTCGTTTGCCGATGTCTGGAAAAACTCCCCTGTGTTCAATGAGCTGCGGGATTTTTCAAAACTGGAAGACAAATGCGGGATCTGTGAATACAAACAGGTATGCGGCGGATGCCGGGCAAGAGCTTATGAAGCCACCGGCAGTTATCTGGCGGAAGAACCTTTGTGCTCCTATCAGCCGCGGGAAAAAAGCGGTTAGCGGTTAGCTTTTAGCTGTTAGCTTTTAGCTTTTAGCTGTTAGCTTTTAGCTGTTAGCTTTTAGCTGTTAGCTTTTAGCTGTTAGCTGTTAGCTAAAAGCTTAAACCCATCTTTTGGATCCAAATATGAAAATATGTATAATTACAGTATGTTATATTTTAAAAAATCATTTTTATGGAACTACTTTTGTTTCAAAATATCAATTGTTTTAATTGGTAGCAGTTTATAAATCAATCGTATGGAACTACTTTGAACGATCAAAAAATAAAACCAATAACACATTGATTTTGTTCATAAAAAATCTTACACTGCCCGAAAATATATCACAAAATCAACGGTTGTTCATTCTTTTCGAAAAAAGAAGGACTAAAAGCTAACAGCTAATAGCTAACAGCTAACAGCATTCAACACCAGGGTGATGGGACGGTCCTCTTCTGTGCTGCCCTTGTGCCGCACCGGCCCGGGCTTGCGGAAATGGTCTTCGCCTGCATCAGCTGCCAGCCATTTTTCCCGGCAGGCTTTAAAGACCTGGAAGGCATTGG
>JAWOEP010000094.1:0-17375 GCA_046482705.1 Desulfotignum sp. | reverse complement strand
CATCTTCGTTTACTATCAAACAATATGAAACCTCAGGATTAGCAAAGACCTCTTACTGACACAGGCCGGGAAATGCAAAAAAATCATTACTGTGGAAGAGCATGTTCTGGCAGGCGGTTTTGGATCAGCCGTGCTTGAGCTGTTCATGGACAAAGGCCTCACAGATCTGTGTGTCAAACGTATCGGCATTGATGACTGTTTTGTGGAACATGGTTCCCAGAAAGTATTGAGAAAAGACTATAACATCGATGCTGCTGCAGTGGCAGCAGCCGGCAGGAAATTGTATGGCCGGGATTAAAAATCCCGGCATATCCAGATGCCGGCTGGACCAGCTTCTGGTGGAAAAAGGCCTTATCAGCTCAAGAAACCGGGCCAGGGCCATGATCATGGCAAAAAAAATCCTGGTGGATGACCAGCCTGTCGACAAACCCGGATCCCGGGTGGATCCCCAGGCAAAAATCATTGTCAAAGAGGCGGACCACCCCTATGTAAGCCGGGGCGGCCTCAAGCTGGAAAAGGCCCTGACAACTTTTTTGGTCAGTGTTCAGGACAAAATCTGCCTGGACATCGGTGCATCCACCGGCGGATTCACCGATTGCCTGCTGCAGTTCGGGGCCCAAAAAGTGTATGCCGTGGATGTGGGATACGGTCAGCTGGCATGGTCGTTGCGCAATGACCCGAAAGTTGTGGTCATTGAGCGCACCAATATCCGGTATATGCCGTTTGAAACAATCGGCCGGAAAATGGATATGGTTGTGGCGGATACCTCGTTTATTTCTTTGAAAACAGTCATACCGGCAGCAGAAAAATTCATGGGGTCGGGATCCCGGGTGATTGCCCTGATCAAGCCCCAGTTTGAGGCAGGAAAGCAGTATGTCGGCAAGGGCGGTGTTGTAAAGGATCCTGAAATCAGACAGAAAGTGGTGGCAGATATATCGCAGTTCTTCGCAGACAAAGGCTATGGTGTGGAAGATGTGATCCCCTCCCCTGTCCCGGGTCCAAAGGGAAATACCGAATATCTGATTTCCCTGGTTTTCAATGGCCATTGAAAAAAACACTATGAATTTTATACAATTTTTATTATTACACTTTTAATATTTAAACACGACGTTTTTATTAATTGTTTAAAGGAGCAGTAATGAGCGAAGACATCAGAACCATGAGAAATGTGGCCTTTGCAGGCCATGGGGGTGCAGGCAAGACAACTCTTGCTGAGGCTATGCTTTTTAAGGCAGGGGTGACCAACCGGCTGGGCAGGGTTGAAGAAGGCAATACAGTAATGGATTTTCAGCCTGAAGAAATCAAAAAACAGCAGAGCATCAACACCTCATTTATCAAATATACCCATAATAAGCATACCATCACATTGATGGATACTCCTGGTGATCAAAACTTCTTCTCAGCTGCCAAAACCTGTTTTCCGGTCGCAGACGGCATGGTGTTTGTGGTCGATGGTGTGGGCGGTCCCTCTGCCATGACTGAAGAGGCAGCAGCATCTGCCCTGGAATACAACCTGCCCGGCATGGTCATTGTCAACAAACTGGACAGGGAAAGATCTGATTTTGCCACCTGTGTGGATGCCTGCAGCATTTCCCTTAAAAAGAAAATCATTCCCGTCTGTTATCCCATCGGTGCTGAAAACACCTTCAAGGGATTGGTAAATATTATCACTGGCAAGGCATTTGAATATGATGCCGACGGTAAGGCCAAACAGGTGGATATTCCTGCAGACATGGCCGATGATATGGCTGTGGCAAAAGAAGAATTCATTGAAAACATTGCAGAACTTGATGATGACCTGCTTGAAAAATACCTGGAAGGGGAAGAACTTTCTGAAGAGGAAATTACAACAACTTTCCGCAAAGGAATTTCAGAGGCCCAGTTCTATCCGGCCATCTGCACTTCTGCGGTTAAAATGATCGGTATTGATATGGTGCTGGATTTCACCGATACCTATATGCCCTCTCCTCTGGACAGAGGCGACTGGGTCGCAAAAGACAGTGAAGGCAATGATGTGGTGGTGTCTCCGGATCCGGATGCAGAGTTCTGCGGGTTTGTTTTCAACACCATTGTGGATCCCTATGCCGGCCGTTTGTCACTGGTGCGGGTTATTTCAGGATCACTTGGAAAAGAGGGCAATTTTCTCAATGTCACCAGAGATACCAAGGAAAGATATTCCCAGCTGCTGGAGATCGCCGGGAAAGAACAAAAACCCATTACCTCTGCCGGACCCGGGTCCATTGTGGCCATGGCCAAACTCAAATCCACCCTCACCGGCGATACCCTCACAGGGGGCAGTGAAATTCAGATTCCGGCACCGGCTCCCATGCCGCCGGTCATTTCCTTTGCCATTTCCCCCAAATCCAAAAATGATGAAGACAAAATTCATGAAGCCCTGCGCAAAATTCTCCAGGAAGATACCGGCCTTGTGCTCAAAAGAGAAGAAGAGACTAGACAGACCATTCTTTCCGGCCGGGGACTGGTGCATATTGAAATCACAGCTGAAAAAATTCAGCGCAAATTCAACGTGGCCATGGATATAAATACGCCCAAAGTGGCCTACAGGGAAACATTCAAGAAAAAGATCCGGGTTCAGGGAAAACACAAAAAACAGTCCGGGGGCCATGGCCAGTTCGGTGACTGCTGGATCGTTCTGGAACCCCTGCCCAGGGGAGCCGGATTTGAATTTGTGGACAAGATTGTGGGCGGTGTGATTCCCAAAAACTATATTCCTGCTGTTGAAGCCGGTATCCGGGAAAGTTCCCAATACGGAATTCTGGCGGGATTTCCTTGTGTGGATTTTCGCACCACCCTGGATTTCGGGTCCTACCATTCTGTGGATTCCTCGGAAATGGCTTTTAAAACAGCCGGCTCCATCGCCTTTAAGGCGGCTGCCAAAGATGCGAAACCTGTGCTGCTGGAGCCTGTCATGAAAGTTTCGGTAAAAGTGCCGGATGCAAACACCGGTGATATCATGGGCGATCTCAACTCCCGGCGGGGCCGGGTTCTGGGCATGGATTCCGAAGATGACAAGCAGATCATCAATGCCCTGGTACCCATGTCTGAAATGCTGCGGTATGCACCGGATCTAAGTTCCATGACCGGCGGCAGGGGGACCTTTACCATGGAATTTTCCCAGTATGATGAAGTGCCTTCAGACCTGGCCCAGAAAGTTATTGACCAGGTGAATGCACAAAAAGAAAGCAGTTAAATAGCAGCTGTTGTTTGCTGACAGACCAGGGACCTGATTCTTGCACGAATCAGGTCCCTTTTGGTATGGAGCAGATAGTTTTTGGAGCGCCGGCTAAAGGGTCCCACCGGTCAGTCTCTGGTAAATCTCTTTGTAGGTGCCGGCGGTATTTTCGATGATTTCCCGGGGCAATCCGGGGCCCGGCGGGGTTTTGTCCCACCCTGAGTTAACCAGCCAGTCCCGGACAGCCTGTTTGTCAAAACTTTTCTGCCCGCGACCCGGAGCATAGTCATCAAGGGGCCAGAACCGGGAGGAATCCGGGGTGAGGACTTCATCTATGAGGATGATTTCTCCATCCAGCATACCGAATTCAAATTTGGTATCTGCAATGATGATCCCTTTTTCCAGGGCCATTGCCGCCCCTTTGTTGTAAATTTCCAGGCTCAGGCCCCGGATTTTTTCAGCGGTTTCTCTGCCCAGAATATCAATGGTCTGTTCAAAGGAAATATTGATATCATGGTCCCCCACTTCAGCTTTGGTGGACGGGGTATACAAGGGCGTTTCCAGTTTGTCCGATTCTTTGAGTCCTTCCGGTAGCTGGATACCGCACACCTGGCCGTTTTTTTTGTATGAACTCCAGCCGGATCCGGAGATGTAGCCTCTGACAATACATTCCACGGCCAGAGGATCGGCCTTTTTCACCAGCATACTGCGTTTTTCAAGGGCATCCCTATAGGGACGGCATATCTCAGGATACGTGTCCACATCAGTTGTAACCAGATGGTTGCCCACAATATCCGCCATTTTTTCAAACCAGAAAACACTGATCTGGTTGAGCACTTTGCCCTTGTCCGGAATGGGATCAGGCAGCACCACATCAAAGGCGGACAGCCGGTCCGTGGTGACCAGCAGCAGGGTGTCTCCAAAATCAAAAATATCCCTGACCTTGCCCTGGCGTTTCAATGGCAGGTCCTTAAACAAAGTTTCAGGTATGGCTGTCATGGTGTATCTCCTTGTCGCTTTTACATCATGGGGTTAGAAATCAGGGGTTGTATTCAAAGAAATGCCCTTATACCATACCCGTGTTTTTTTTTCCATATAATCCAAACGTATTTTATTGCGTAATTTGGGATGGTCTTTGTTCCCTGCCCCGGTGATCTGATACTGAGCGCTTGACGAATGCCGGTGATCATATTATTGTGGGCAAAAATTATTTTGCGGATGCACAGGTGTATTTACAAAAAGGATTTTCATGAAATCGCGTTGTTTTATATTGTTTTTTTTTCTGACACTTGTCTGCTGTCCGGCCGTGTTTGCCAAAGAAGGTGACCGCTATACCCTGAAGGCGTTATGCCGGGCAGCCAACGAAAATGCAGAAACCATCCAGATAGCTGCAGATGATGTTTTTATTGCCGAGCAGGAAAAAAAACGGGCCTTATCTGTGCTGGTACCCCGGGCCACTGTGTTTGGCAGTCACATCAAACACAAAGACAAGAATCTGTCCACACCTGACACCACTTCTGCAGGTATGAAACTGACACATTCTTTCACCATCAACGGCAAAGAACTTATTGCCTATGATGTGACAAAAAAAGGAATAGACAAAACCATCTTCACCCTGGAAAGCATCCGTTCTGAATACCTTTTTCAGGTGGCAATGTCCTATTTTGAAATCCTGCGGGCCAAGCGGCTTAAGCAGATAGCTGAGGTTGAGGTTGAGCGGCTTGAAACCCATAAAGCCTCGGTCAAGGAGAAATTGCGTGTGGGCAGTGTCACCAAAACCGATCTTTTCCGGGCTGAAGCGGAACTGTCCCGGGCCAGGTCAGATCTTGTAACGGCCAGGAATGCCGTAATCCAGAACAAGGCCCGCATTGTACGTCTCACCGGAATTCAAGCCCCTTTTTTTGTGTCTGATCAGGACATCCATACCTGGAATGATTTTGCCCCCACCCTGTCCCGAATCCAGGCAGAGGCCCTGGAAAATCGCTTTGAGATCAAGGAGGCAAAAAAAAATCTGGAAATTGCGGCCCAGACCATCCGGTATGAAAAAGGAGATTTCTGGCCGAAACTCAACCTGGAAACAGGATACAGGGAAACAGATATTTCTTACGACAGCAGGGGTCTGCCCGGGAATATAGGAGGGCTGGCCTCTGATACAGAAGATACCTATGTCCAGGCGGAACTGGTATTTACCCTTTATGACGGCGGACTGCGCAGGGCCCAGGTCCGCCAGGCCATGGCATCGGAACGTCAGGCAAAGCAGGCACTGCAGCTTGTGGAAAATGATATTGTTCTGGAATCAAAGATCTCTTTTTCCGAGTATGAAACCGCTAAAAACACCTTGATCAACCTCCAGGATGAGCTTACTTCAGCCAAAGAAAACTACTCAGCTGTTGAGATGCAGTATCAATACGGTATGGCTGACATCATCAACATGATGGATGCAAACACTTTGCTGGTCCAGGCACAACAGCGCATATCCAATGCACAGTATACCCTTCACCAGGCAATTTTGAAAATATTGTATACCCAAGGAGACCTGCTGACCCATCTGCTGGGTTAGACAGGATATTTTGCCCTGTTTTTAAAGAACAGGGGCACAACCTTTGTACCAGAGGAGTAAAGCAACATGTATGAAATCATTGCAAACCCTGAAGATTATCAGATTGACCAGTTGATCAATGGAACAGATAATGCCAACATCGAATTGACCAAAGAGGAACGGAATAAATGGGCAGGTGAAATTGTAAATTTCAGTGAAAAATTGACGGAATTTGCCAAAAAATCAAGGGAACTGGCCAGTCTGCTGGAATCGGATGAAAAAATTTCCGCCACCCCGGCATCTTTAAAAACATTGAAAATTCAATTGTTTGCCATAAATGATGCTTTGAATTCCGCCCTGGACATTGCGGACAAACTGGAATCAGATATTATCCAAAAATAAAACAGGTCTGCTATTTCACCATTTTTTGCCGCAGCAGATGGTCTGTGATTACCAGTGCCAGCATGGCTTCACAGACCTTGTTGATTCTGGGGATGGCACAGATGTCGTGCCGTCCTTTTGTGGAAATGGTTGTTTCCTGTCCGTCCTGGTTCAGGGTCTTTTGATCACGGCCAATGGATGGAATAGGTTTTACATGCACCCGCACAATAATGGGCTCCCCGGTGGAAATGCCTGCCAGTATCCCCCCGGCATGGTTGGATAAAAATCCGCTGCTGTCCATCTGGTCATTGTTTTCAAATCCGGTCAGCTCTGCAGCACCTGTGCCGGCACCGATTTCCACTGCTTTGACAGCACCAATACCCATCATGGCCTTGGCAATGTCTGCATCCAGCTTGTCAAAAACTGGATCCCCGATACCTGCCGGTACATTGCGTGCAGTGATCTCTACCATTCCCCCCAGAGAATCTTTGCCGGCTTTTATGGTTTTGATGCGGTCTTCCATGGCCTGCGCTGCTGCCCTGTCCGGACATTGCAGTGCATTTTCCGCAGCTGCACCAGGATCAAAATTTTTCACCCTGATACCCCCTATGGCCAGGGTAAAGCTGTGGATCTGGATGCCGTACGGCGCCAGCACCAGCTGTGCCACGGCCCCGGCCGCCACCCGGGCCGCGGTTTCCCTGGCTGATGCCCTGCCCCCGCCCCGAAAATCTCTGATACTGTATTTTTTCTGATAGGTGAAATCCCCGTGTCCCGGCCGGAACAAAGCGGCAATATCTGTATAGGCAGAGGATTTTGCATCTGTATTATTAATAAGGATGGTAAGGGGAGTGCCGGTGGTTCTGCCTTTAAAGGTACCTGACACGATAATTGGTATATCCGGTTCCCTGCGCCGGGTGGAAGCAATGCCCTGCCCTGGTTTTCTTTTGTCCAGGGCTTTCTGGAGCAGGGTTTCGTCAATGGGCAGGCCCGGGGGACACCCCTGGATCACCACCCCCACCGCAGGGCCGTGGGATTCTCCAAAGGTGGTGATGTGAAATGCCTTGCCAAAGCTAGATCCGGACATGGTCGATTCTCCTTTTTATCATCCAGGCAATGTCTTTTGGTGGATACACTGTGGTGTCAAAGCGCATGCAGGCCAGTTTTTCATACACAGGAAGGCGCTGCGCCAGGGTGTTGCAGGTTTCAGTGAACAGGGACTTGCTGGTGAATCTGGGGCGGGAGGCCTTATTCTGCATGTCTGATGCCAGCCGCTTTACAATGGTTTTCACATCAGCAAAAAGCCATACAGCACAGCCAAAATCGGTGATGAGTGTCTGGTTTTCTTCTGCCAGCACAATGCCGCCGCCAGTGGCAATGACCTGATTTTTTTTTGGCATTATTTCTTTCAATACCACGGTTTCAGCCTGTCTGAAAAATTCCCACCCTTTATCTGCAACTATTTTTGATACGGTGGCTTTGTAACGGTGTTCAATGACCTTGTCCGTATCCACAAAATCACAGGACATGATATCGGCCAGAACCTTTCCCACACTGGATTTGCCGCAGCACCTGTATCCGATGAGAACCGTATTCATGGCCATGATTTTTTTTCATACATGGTATTACAGGGCATCGAACACATCCCAGAATCCGGGAAAAGATTTTCCCACACAGGCTTCATTTTCTATCTGTATCCCTGCTGCCACCAGGCCGGCAACGGCAAAGGCCATGGCAATGCGGTGGTCGTTAAAGGTGTTGATAAAAGCACCGGCAGGCTTTCCGCCGGTGATCTCAAGCCAGTCTTCTCCCTGGGACACCTGGATGCCCATTTTTTCCAGCTGGGAGGCGACCGCATGGATGCGGTCGCATTCTTTTTCCCGCAGATGCCCGATATTAAAGATCCTGGTAGTTCCTTTGGCAAAGGCTGCCACCACGGCAATGGCCGGTACCGCATCCGGGGTGTCTGACATATCCACATCCACTGCTGACAGCACATTGCCTTTCACTGCCACGCTGTTGTCTTCAAAAAACAGGGAACACCCCATTTTTTCCAGTATATAGATCTGCCTGAAATCCCCCTGCAAAGACCGGGAACCGATATTTTCCACGCCGATTTTTTGCCCGGTGACAGCTGCGGCTGCCCAGAAATATCCGGCATTGGACAGATCCGGTTCCACTGCATGGCTGCCGGCCATATAGGTCTGGCCGCCAGGAACCTCATAAGTGGTGTCATCTGTTTTGCCGGCATTCACCTGAAATTGTTTCATCACATCCAGGGTCAGGTCGATGTAGGGGGAGGAAACCGGTGGCGAAACAAGCTTTATGGTCAAACCCTGTGACATGAAAGGCCCGGACATGAGCAGGGCGGACAGGTATTGGCTGCTTTTTGAACAATCCAGATGAACCACACCGCCCTGGCGGCTTTTTCCCTGGATGGTTACCGGGGGAAATCCCTGGGGGGTGTCGGATTTTGCATCAATGCCGATCTGGTTCAGGGCATCCAGCAGTTCTTTCATGGGACGGGTGCACATGCGCGCATTCCCGGTGAGGATGTACGGGGTGGCACCCAGACCGGCAATCCCTGCCATAAGCCGCATGGAAGTACCCGAGTTTTCCAGATAAATGGGATCTTCATATGGCCCGGGGTGTCCTGAAAAACCTGTGACACAGATGCTGTCTGAATCGGTTTTGGTAATATCCGCCCCCATGCAGGATAATGCATGCATGGTCAGATCAATATCCCGGGAATGCAGCAGATTTTTGATGTAAGATGTCTGGCCGGATAATGCCGCACAGATGAGCATGCGGTGGGAAATGCTTTTGGACCCCGGGATTGTCACATTCTGATCAGAAATCTGCCTGGGAGCTATCTGTTTCATAAAAAATATACCTTGGCTAACAGGATTGAAAATTCAGAAGGTCCAGGACCGACTGCCGCATTTTTTTCATTTCCGGTGAAATCCCGGTCCACAAAAAAAATTGGGCTGCTGCCTGGGCCACAAACATGTCCAAACCGTCAATAACCGTGCATCCCTTTTCCCGGGCCATGCTGATCAAACGGGTATGCAAAGGCGAATAGACCACATCCATGACCACGGTATCCTGGGTAAGGCACGCTGCCGGACAGGCCAGCACACCTGCATTAGGGTCCATGCCCATGGCCGTGGTGTTGATGATGATGTCAAAACCCGGGCCGGTGAGTTTGTCCAGGGGCACAAATCGGGCCCCATAGGCCAAAGCCAGTTCCCTGCCGCGGTCTTCAGAGCGGTTGGTGATTGTCAGACAGCCCTTATGGCTGTGAATGCCAAAGGCAACAGCCCTGGCCGCCCCCCCTGCCCCGATGACCAGAATTTTTTTTTGGGCAATACCAAAAGGGGCCAAAGGAAGAATTGCCGCCTGGCTGTCAGTATTGTATCCCAGCAACCGGCCCTCCTGGTTGACAATGGTGTTGACCGCGCCAATGGTCCGGGCCTGCTCATCTATCCAGTCCAGATGTGGCATGATGCTTTGTTTAAACGGAATGGTTATGGATGCGCCCTTTATATGCAATTGCCTTATGGCATCCACTGCCCGGCCGATATCTTGTGGTGCAAACGCCAGATACACGGCATTTATCTTGTTCTCTGCAAAGGCCCGGTTATGTACCAAAGGGCTTTTGGA
Organism: Desulfotignum sp.; assembly: GCA_046482705.1. Classification (GTDB taxonomy): domain Bacteria; phylum Desulfobacterota; class Desulfobacteria; order Desulfobacterales; family Desulfobacteraceae; genus Desulfotignum. Next base: position 7,602 of record JAWOEP010000094.1, on the reverse strand, counting down.
GTGAGACACCGGGTTGCCGAGCACACAAAAAAGCTGGGTATCTGCGGTAATATCCACCATGTTCATCTCTCTTCTTTCTTCTGTAACTTACTCTTTTTTAACAATAAAGGACTGAATGCGGTTGCCGTCCATATCCTTGACGGTTGCACTCCATTTATCAATGATAATGGATTCTCCAGGCTGGGGTATCCGGTCGATCTGCTCAAGAAAAAAACCGGAAAAGGTGTCATAACTTGCAGATTCCGGGATATTGATATCGATTTCCTTGTTCAGGTCATCCACATCAATCCTGCCCGCCACCAGCCACTTGTTGCCCTTGAGGCGGACGATATCCGGCACCAGCCTGTCGGTTTCATCAATTATCTCCCCGATGATCTCTTCCACCACATCCTCCAGGGTCACCAGGCCGGACACACCGCCGTGTTCATCCACCACGATGGCCATGTGGCTTTTTTTGGCCTTGAATTCCTGGAGCAGGGAATCCAGTTTTTTGGATTCAGGAATAAAATAGGGTTTTTTCATGATGGTTTTGATATCCAGGGAAGCGATTTTGTCTTCAGATGTGGTCAGCTTCTGAAAGCTGGCAAACAGATCTTTCAGATGCAGGATGCCGATGACATTGTCAATACTGTTTTCAATAACCGGAATCCTGGAGTATCCGGTTTTCAAAATGGCCTGGATATCCGGTTTCTGCTCCACATCCACCACATACATATCAGCCCGGGGGGTCATGATTTCACAGCAGGAGGTGTCATCAAATTCAAAAATATTGGTGATATATTCTTTTTCCGCTTCCTTGATTTCTCCTTCCTCCTCCACCACTTCCACCATGGTCATGAGTTCATCTTCGGTAACAGCGTGGTATTTCGGATTGACTGCTCCATGGAGTTTGGGGATGAAATTGAGGACCAGAATCAGGGGCCAGAAGATCTTGGAGAGCCAGAAAAGAGGGAAAATAACCCCCCTGGCCACAAGTACGCTGTACTGGGTGGCAAAGGATTTGGGAAAAATTTCCCCAAATACCAGAATAACAAATGTCATGCCCCCTGTGGCAATGCCCACGGCATTGGATTGAAAATGGGAGATGGCAAGGGATGTGGCCAGTGCAGATCCCCCGATGTTCACCAGGTTGTTGCCGATGAGAATCGTGGTTAACAGGGTGTGGACATCCTGTTTCATTTTCAGGATCAGATGCCCGGTTCTGGACCCGTCTTTTGCAATATGGAGTGCTTTGATCTTGGAAATGGAAAAAAGCGCGGTTTCAGAAGATGAAAAAAAACCGGATAATACAAGACAAATGATCAGCAGGGTCATCTCAAAAGTCATCAAAATCGATTCTTTCCTTCAAAAGGTATATTATAATCAGGTTACTTTAATAAGGTTTATTGGTGTTTGTCAAACCAAGACTTGGCCGGTCATCAACATTGGTTCGGGCCAAAAGATCCAGAGCGATTTTTGCTGCCCGCGCTGCAGCACCGGCAGACCCCAGCAGCCGTCGAACCGACACAAGTTTTTGGGAATATTCAGGCAGGTTGTCCAGCATATCCAGGGCGGTTGCACATATATTTCGGGAACTGGCCTCAGTCTGCAGCAGTTCAGGCATCACCTGCCTGCCGGCAATGAGATTGGCCAGACCGGCATATTTTACCTTTACCACAATTTTGGCAATCTTGAAACTCACAGGCGACATTTTATAGACAATGATGGTGGGTATTTTCCACAGGGCTGCTTCCAGTGTAATGGTGCCGGAGGCAGCAATGAGCATATCTGCCTGCTCAAAAATCTGCCTGGGGCTGCCGCTGATCAGGGTGAACAAACCTGTTTCTTTATGGGATGCCAGAACTGATTCAATGCTCTGCAAAGGAATTGCATCTGCTGCAGAGACCAGAAACCTGGTATCAGGCCGGTGTTTCTGGATCATTTTAGCGGCAGCCACCATCAGATCCAGCAGTTTTTGTATTTCCGTTTTTCTGGACCCCGGTAAAAGCCCGATAATCCAGGGATTTGAAGGGGTTGCTGTTTTTTGGGGTTTGGGTGTGACTGCAAGAGGATATTGGTCCATCAAAGGATTTCCCACATAAGTGGCAGGGATACCTGCTTTTTTATACAATTTTTCCTCAAAGGGAAAAATCAGGCCTGCATGGTCCACAAACCGTTTTATCTGCCAGATGCGGGACCTGTTCCAGGCCCATATTTTGGGGGTTATATAATAAAACACCCTGGTTGTGGTATGTTTTTTGGCAAACCGGGCGGCTTTGAGGTTGAACCCGGGATAATCAATAAGAATGAGCAGACCCGGCTGTTTTGCCCTCAGCTGTGATGTGAAACATTCAAAGGCCTGCTTGATGGATCTGAACTGAAAAATAACTTCTGTCAGCCCCATGGCGGACAAATTTTTAATGGAAAAAAACAGATCCACACCAGCATCTGCCATACAGGCACCGCCGATACCTGAAAAGTTCAATGCTGGATCAAGGCGCTGCATGGCCCTTACCAGGGATGCCCCGTGCACATCACCGGATGGTTCTCCAGTCAATACCATGACATGGCCCCTGGACATATTCATGGAATATCATCATCATTCAAAGCCAGGATGGCAATGTTGTGGTGATCAGCCAGGTCAATCATCTGCTGCCGGTCAAATGCCAGAGATCTGCCTGCTTCCAGAACCAGCACCGTGGCACCGGCTGATACCATGGTCTGGATAGTATCAGCGCCTGACGAAGGCAGGTCAAAACGCATATCCTGCTGTGGTTTGGATAATTTTACCACCACAGCCCCGTTGCCCCGGGCAAGATTTCCTCCCCGCATGATGGCGGCATCGGTTCCCTCAATGGCTTCCACGGCCAGAACCGTGCCGTTGCTGATCACGACGCACTGGCCGATATCCAGTTCCCCAATGGCTTTGGCCAGCCTCCATCCCTGGAAGGCATCTTTTTTTTCCGCCTTGTCCAAAGATCTTCTGGTCCAGCAGCCGGGCGGGCTGATCAGTTCGGGCAGTAAAAAGGTGGATGGTTTAATCTCAATACCCTCTTTTTGCATAAGATCAGCAAATGCACCCAGGACAGTATTGTCATGGCTGTAACCGGTTTTGGCAATAAATGCCAGGGCTTTGAAATCAGGTCGGATATCTTTGAAAATAGTGGTTTTTTTAATACTTCCCAGCATCACTGCCTGAAGGATGTCATGGCGTTTGAAATATTTCACCAGTCTGGAGATCTGGCCCAGATACAGCCATTGAAATGCATTCACGTGCTCAGCCAGAACCGGGTCTGTTTCAGAAAAAAAACCGGCAGCAACAACTGTTATATTTTTTTGGGCGGCTTTTTTTGCAAACAGGAGCGGAAACTGACCACCGCCTGCGATGAGTCCGATTTTCATTTTTTTTATCTGGTGATACCCCGGTTTGAATTAACGATAAAATCTGTAAAATTCTTTACTTCGGGAATTTGTTCCACTTCTGCTTTCACCCTTTCCGAGGCCTGTTTCACGGTCAATCCGATTCTGAAAAAAATCCGGTAGGCTTTTTTGAGTTCCCCCAAAGCAAAAGAGGAAAACTGGTGCCGTTTGAGTCCCACATTATTGAGGCCGTGCAGGGCGGCCCGGTCCCCGGCTGCAATGACATAGGGCGGGATATCCTTGACCACGGCGGACTTGCCGCCGATATAGGCAAAATCACCGATTTTTACAAACTGGTGAATGGCCACAAGTCCCCCGATGGTGGCATGGTCTCCTATTTCAATGTGCCCGGCCAGGGTGGAATTGTTGGCCAGAATTACCTGTCTGCCGGTTTTACAGTCATGGGCGATATGGGTATAAGCCATCAGGTAATTTTCTTCCCCCACTTCCGTGATACCCCCCCCGGTCTCGGTGCCCCGGTTGATGGTGACAAATTCCCGGATAATGGAGCCCCGGCCGATCTTCAGGTAACTTTTTTCTCCATGAAATTTCAAATCCTGGGGGGCACCGCCAATGGCGGCATACTGGAATATCTGGCAGTCTTCTCCTATGGAGACATAATTGTCAATGGTGGTATGGGACCCGATAGTGGTATTGGAACCGATGTGTACATCTGATTTGACAATGGTATAGGGACCGATGGTAACATTGTTACCAATTTCAGCCGAACCGTCGATAATGGCTGTGGGGTGAATCATTGGGGCTCCGATTGGTTTATGATGCTTTCAAGTGAATTAAGCCGCTTTTCAAGGGACAGGAGTGTTTTTCTCATGCCCGGCAGCCGGCTGATAATATTAACGACCTTGAGCCAGGTTTTATGGGGCATGTGGGGAATGCCCGACACAATCTGGTTTTCTTGAACAGAAGAGGAAACACCGGCATACGGTCCTACTATAACATTGTCGCCAATGGTCAAATGACCTGAAATACCGGCTTTTCCTGCTATGATAACATTTTTTCCCACCCGGGTGGAACCTGCGATGGCTGCCTGGGCCACCACCAGGGTATTGTCTCCGATGGTCACATTGTGGGCAATATGCACCTGGTTGTCGGTTTTTACACCGGAACCGATGCTGGTGATGCCAAGGGTACCCCGGTCAATGGTATTGCAGGCACCGATTTCCACATGGTCCCCTATCCTGACATGCCCGGTATGGGACAGTTTGACATGGGTACCGGCATTCTGGACAAATCCATACCCGTCAGATCCGATAACCGATCCCGGGTGGACAGTGACATGGTCCCCCAGGCAGCAGCGGTCCATGAGGGTGACATTGGGTTTGAGAACACAGTGTTCCCCCACAACACATCCGTCTCCGATATACACATGGGGCATGATATGCACCCCGTCCTTGATGACCACATTGTCTTTGATGACCACGTGGGCATCTATGGTCACATCAGCTCCAACTTTGCAGTTGTCACCGATAACGGCAAGCGCACTGATGCCCGGGGCAGGTAATGATACCGGATGAAAATGGTTCACCACTTCAAAAAACGCCAGCCTGGGATTATCCGTTTGCAAAACACAGGGATGGTTCACTTTTTCCATATCACAAAAAGGGATGATCACAGCGCCGGCACACGTCTGATTCAGACGTGACAGATATGATGCATCACCGGCAAAAGTGATATCCGACGATGCGGCGGTGTCAAAAGAAGAGACACCGGTAATGGGCAGCAGAGGATCTCCGGACAGCCGGGCATTGATCAGTGCTGCAATGTCTTTGACAAGAAATTTCATGGGGCAAGATGCCGGCAATTAACTGCCGCTGGCAACCAGGGCATTATATTTTTCGATAATGGTATCGGTTATGTCAACATGATCGGCAATATAAATCACACCGGCATTTTTTCTTTCAATAATCAGTAAATATTTTTCTTTTTTACCGATATCATTGGCAATATCGAATACCGATTTTTGCATTTCATTGATCAGTTTTATTTCAAGTTGTTTTAATTCATTGGCAAAATCTTCCTGCATTTTTTTAAAATCATTGATCTGAATTCTGAAATCACGTTCTTTTTCTCTCTTTTTTTCTCCGCTGAGAACCAGAGATTCCCTTTCAAGGGCTTTGTTAACTTCATCCAGAATTTGTTTTTCTTTTTCCAGTTTGTCTTTGAGTTCCTGGCCCCTGGTATTGAGAATCTTCTGGTTCATCTTTCCGGCACTGGATTCTTTCATGATTTTTTCAAAGTTGATCACACCGATCTTAGCCGAATCTGCAGCAAATGCTGCAGGTATAAATCCCATAAAAACAATCCATATGATACTTGCAATGCTTACACGCTTCATGGTTTCCTCCACAAAAATAAAATATTTTAGAAAAATGCACCGATGGAAAAATCAAATTGGCCGTCACCGGTATCCATGACATCCTTACCTTCCACAACGATGCCATAGGCAAGCCGGATGGGTCCCATGGGAGAATTCCACCGCAGCTCAAATCCGATACTGGAAAACTGGTCTGTCAGATCAATATCCTCGCTGATCCGGTATACATCTCCTCTGTCATAAAACAGAACACCGGCCACGCCCATATCTTCCTGGATGGGGAAAATCAGCTCCAGATTAAACTGTATATATTTTTCACCACCGCGCAGAATCGGGTCACCCTTGTCCTGGGTACTGATGTCATATTTGTCAAATCCCCTGACGGAATTTATCCCACCCAGATAAAACCGTTCCCAGTCCAGATCAATCTGGCCATTGGTCCGGTCATCCAGGTACCCGCCTTCCACATGAAAAGCACCGGTGAATTTCCAGAACAGCGGCTTCCAGAAGCCGGCTTCGGCAATATACCTTGTATAATCAATATCACCGCCCAGAAATTCTCCGGCATACTGTACGGAAAATTTACTGAAAATTCCCCTGGTGGGCAGAAAATAATGGTTCCTGGAATCATAGCTGATATAGGGTTTGATACTGGATGTGAAAAAATTACCTTCTGTTACATTGGTAAAGGCGGTTTCCACATTTTCCACTTCAAAATCTTCCACATTGTACTCTATCCCGATGGTTGTATAATCCCACAGCTGTCGGTAAGCAGACCTGAGGGTCAGCCCGATGGCATTTCGTTCATAATGCTCGAACTCTTTTTCAAGTTTGTAAATATTAATCCCTGCGGAAATAGGCCTGTCAAAAATCCACGGCTCGGTAAACCCCAGATCGTACAGACCGGTTTCCCCTGAAATTCTGGCCAGCATTTTCAGGTTCTGGCCCCGGCCGAACAGGTTTCTTTCTTCCAGAGATACCTGGCCGAACGGACCGTCAGCAGTGGAAAATCCACCGCCAAAAGAAAAGTTCCCCGTGGCTTTTTCCGTAACATTAACCTCAACATCCCGCTGGTTGGGAATCTGGGTTTTAACCGGGGTGATTTCAATATTTTCAAAATAATCTTTTACCCCCAGGTTCCGGTAGGAGCGCTGGATACCGGCCATGGAATACCTGCCCTGTTCTTTTACCGCCATTTCCCGCCGAATAACCTTATCCCTTGTTTTGGTGTTGCCAGTGATGATGATCCTATTGAAAAATACCGGCTCACCCTGCGTAATCTTAAAGGTGATATTCACCTGTTTTGCCGCCTCATCTTTTTGTACCAGAGGCGATATCTCTACATTGGCATATCCGCGGTTGGAATAAAAGTCATTGAGACCCAAAAGATCCTTGCGGATCAATTCCCGGTTGTATAGCTCCGCTTTTTTGGACTGCAGTTTTTCAAGCAGGTCTTCTCTGGATGTAAGAATATCCCCTGTGATATCAACTTTTCCGGTCTTGTACTGACTTCCTTCCTCGATCTTGAAACCAATGGAAATACTTTCTTCTCCCATTTCCACTTCAGGATCAGATACCTTGACATCGATGAATCCGTTGTTTTTGTAAAGAGATTCAATGCGGACAACATCATTTTCCAATTCGGTCCGGTCCAGATCTCCGGAAGTGGTTATAAATGACCAGAATCCTTTTTCACTGGTCTCCATGGTTTTTTTAATTTTTTTGTCTGTAAAATAGGTATTGCCTTCAAACGTAATGGCTTCAATTTTTATTTTCTCGCCTTCATCCACAACAAAGACTATGTCAGCCTGGTTGTTTTCCAGGGATTTTGTTTCATAATGCACCTGGCAGTTATGAAAGTTTTTTTC
>JAWOEP010000499.1:0-10578 GCA_046482705.1 Desulfotignum sp. | reverse complement strand
ACCGCCTCCACCATGGCATCTGTGGGGATCGAATATCCCGGCCCCACATACTGGTCAAAGCACACAAATTCTTTGCGGTCAATCCCAGCGGTTATGCCCAGTTTTTCTGCTGTTTCAATGGCCAGTTTATATACGATTTCCTCCTGGACATCTTTTTTTCTGGACACATTGACACCGCTGACAGGGATATTGCTGCTTGAACCCACCATACCCACCACCATGCCGGCATGGGTGCCTGCAGATCCGGACGGCACAACAATGTGATCAATATTCAGGTGCATGTCATTGAGCTGGGTCATTGTTTCTGCAGCACATGACACATATCCCAGGGCACCGATGGCATTGGATGCCCCCCCCGGAATAATATACGGCCGTCTGCCTTCCGCCTCGAGCGCGGCAGCCTTTTTTTCCATGGCGCCCATCATATCGGTTCCGCCGGGAACCACTTCGATGCTTTTCACCCCCATCAGCTCAAACAAAAAATTGTTGCCGCTGGCATCTTCTTTGTATGACCCTTTCACCCGTTCTTCCAGGACCAGGTGGCAGTCAAGGCCCTCCTTCACCGCCCAGGAGAGTGTCAGCCGGCAGTGGTTGGACTGCACGGCCCCGCAGGTGATGATGGTGTCCGCCTTTTTTTCCATGGCATCGGCTATGCAGAACTCCAGTTTCCTGGTTTTGTTGCCCCCGCCGGCCCCGGGAAGCAGGTCGTCACGCTTCACATACAGGGTGACGTCCTTTCCAAGACGTTTGCTTAACGCCGGCATGGGCTCGATGGGGGTGGGGGTGTGAATGTATTTTCTTCTGGGAAATTGTGCAAAATTCATCGGTGTATTCCTTTTTATTTACATCTGGGTTTTGGGTAATATAAACATCTTGCATTTCTCATACGGCCTGTCGGGGCAATATCTGATCCGCCACATCTGCAATTATCTGTGCGATCTTCTCGCAGTCTGCCAGATCAAAGGTCAGCGGAATCCTCATATCGCACATGCTGGCCAGTATACGGTCAGTATTGGGCAATTCGGGCAGATTGTCAAAATATTTCCAGCTGCTGTAGGCACTGGTGAAGCCCACCGGCCGTCTGTTACCGAACCATTTAAGTTCCACACCCCGCTCCATGCAGGTATCCAGAAATTTACGGATCACCAGGGGATCATCCGTGTCCAGGTTGAACTGAATGGAACTGCCCACATACTGCTCCTTTGGGTTCCGATGCGGGCAGGCGAGACCCGGAATCCGGTTCAGCCTGGATTCCAGCAGGTGATACCGGCGGTTCCACCTTTGGCACTGGTCATCCAGGATTTCCAGCTGGGGTCTGAGAATGGCGGCCCGCAGATCGTCCATGCGGCAGGAATAGTTGGGAACCAGTTCCCGGATCGTTTCAAACACGGCGTCATCCGGCCGGGACAGGTGCCGGTCGTAATTCATATAAGACCCGGAATAGATGATGGCTCTGGCAATCAGATCCGGATCATCGGTGACCAGCAGGCCCCCTTCTCCGGAATTCATGTGCTTGTAGGTCTGGGTACTGAAGCAGGCGGCCGTACCGAATGAACCGGAAAGCCGGCCGTTCCAGCGGGCCCCCATGGTGTGGGCACAGTCTTCGATCAAGGTGATCCCATGCAGCCGGCAGATCTCCATGATCCGGTCCATGTCGGCGATATGGCCCCGCATATGGGACATCATGAACCACTTGACCGCATTGTCTGCCGCCTTGGCCGCCAGATCGTCAAAATCGATGGTATAGTTATCCGTGATCTCCACCAGGATGATCCGGGCACCGGTGTTATGAATGGCGCCCGGCACCGGGGCCAGGGTATAGGCGTTGCACAGCACGCCGTCCCCGGGCCGGACCCCGGCGCTCTTCAACGCCAGGTACATGGCGCTGCCGCAGGAGGCACAGGCCAGGCAGTACCGGGAGCCCATGTATCGGGCAAACTCTTTTTCCAGCAGCGCGGCCTGGGAAATCTCGTCTTTGACCACATTGTACCGGTGAAGCCGGCCCGACTGCAGCACCTCCAGGGCATTGTCAATGGCCGGATCTGAAATGGGTTCCTGCCGGGTAAAACTTTTGGTGAATCTCACCGGTTGATCAGTGGGTGCAGACATGTCCATCCTTTTTTTGGGTGTTGATATCGGTTACGCGTAATCTTTCTGGGAATAGACCGTGAAATCCCATTCCTGGTCCGGGAAGAACTTTTTCAGGCGCCAGTCACAGGCTCTTGCATGGCCTTCCATGCCTTCCACCCGGGACAGCCGGGAGGCCCTGGCACTGATCTCCCGGCAGGCCTGTTTTTCGATCTCCTGAAAGGTACAGATTTTCAGAAACTTGTGTACGTTCAGGCCCCCGGAATAATAACCGGCCTTGCGGGTAGGCAGGATATGGTTGGTGCCCGAGCACTTGTCCCCCTGGGCCACGGTGCAGTAATCCCCGATAAACAGAGACCCGTAGGCGGTCAAATGGTCGCACCACCACTGGTTGTCCTTTGACATCACCTGAACATGCTCGGGTGCATATTGGTCACTGACCGCGGCCATCTCCTGCCAGTTTTCGCACAGAAGGATCTCCCCGTAGTCACGCCAGGATGCGGCCGCCACCTCCGGGTCCGGCAGGTCATCGATCACTTGGGGCATCAGTGCCAGCACCTTTTCTCCCAGTGACTTTGAATCGGTGAACAGCCACACCGGGGAGTCATACCCGTGCTCGGCCTGGGACACCAGGTCAACGGCAATGGTCATGGGATCGGCAGTGTCATCGGCAATGACCGCTGATTCCGTGGGCCCGGCAAACACGTCGATGGCGCATTCACCCGAACCTGCCAGCAGGGCCTTGGCTTCCGCCACATAGGCATTGCCCGGCCCGGCCAGAATATTGGCCCGTTTTCCGGTGAAAAGTCCGAAGGCCATGGTGGCAATGGCCTGGACCCCGCCCATCTCCAGAATGATATCCGCCCCGGCCATGTCCATGGCATATGCCACGGCCGGGTCGATGCTCTTTCCCCGGGGAGGGGATGCCGCAATCACGGTCTTCACACCGGCCGCCTTGGCCGTGGCCACACTCATGATGGCGGAACAGGCATGGGCGAACCGGCCCCCCGGGATGTAACACCCGGCAACATCCATGGGAATGATCCGCTGGCCCAGGCGAACACCCGGATACACCCGGGTTTCAAATTCCTGAATGCTTTCCCGCTGGGCTTTGGCAAACGCCGACACCTGGTGGTGGGCAAACCGGATATCTTCTTTGACAGAGTCCGGAACCGTGTCGATCAACTGCTGTTTTTTCTCTTTACTGAGAACAAACGGGTCGGTCCAGTTGTCAAACTTCAGTGCCAGGGTTTCCACGGCTTTTTCCCGGTCAGCCCGGATATCGGCCAACATCTTTTCAACGGCCGGCCGGATGGTTTCACTGTGGGCTTCAGCGGTTTTTACCGCTTTTTTTATATGCTGCATTTATCGTGTTCTCCATATTAAATTATTTAAGCGCATCTCTTGTGTCGGTATCTGTTCTGATCCTCCTGGTGATGATTCCGGGGGTGTGACTACAGGAGATCAATACCCGAAAGCTTTGGGAAGCCAGAGGCAGAATCCCGGTGTATAGGCCACGATAAATACAGCCAGGATCTGTATCACTGAAAATGGAATAGCTTTCAGTGAGATCTCTTCAATACTCACTTTTCCGATACCGGACGCAATGAACAGGTTTTCTCCCAAAGGCGGGGTTTCAAAACCGATCTCACAGCACATCACCAACACCACGCCAAAATGAATGGGATCCACCCCCAGGCTGGTCATCACCGGCAGCAGTACCGGCGTAACCAGCATAATGGTGGCCAGGGTCTCCATGAACATGCCGATGAGAATCAGAAAAAGGATGATCATTGCCCAGATGATGTAGACGTTGCCGGTCAGGGCCAGCAGCCAGGCGGCAATGGCATCCGGGATCTTGTACTGTACCAGGAGCCGGCCGAACGCCTGGGCCGTGAACAGAATGATCAACACCCGGCCCGACAGCCAGGTGGTGGAATCCAGAGACTTGAAAATGGCGGGCAGCTTGAGCTCCTGGTAGATGAAAATACCCACGAACAGTGTGTAGAAAATCGATACAATGGCCGCCTCGGTGGGCGTGAAAAATCCGGAATAGATCCCGCCCAGGATCACCACCGGGGCCATCAATGCCCAGAATCCATCCTTGATGGTAAGCAGGGTTTTCTTCAGAGACCATTCATCTTCGTTGGGCTTGTACCCCTTTTTTTTGCTGATAATATAGTTGAGAATAATTATACCGGATGCGATGAGCAGGCCCGGAAACACCCCGGCGATGAACAGCTGGGTGATGGATACGCTGGCGGTTACCCCATAAATCACCATGGGAATACTGGGGGGAATCACAATACCCAGACCCCCGGAAGACGCTGTGACAGCAGATGCATAGCTGCGGTCATATCCTTTTCTGACCATGGCCGGAATCATGAGCATGCCCACGGCGGCCGTGGTGGCCGGCCCGGATCCGGATATGGCACCGAAAAACAGACAGGCCAGCACGGTGGAGGCGCCCAGGCCTCCGGCCATACGCCCGGCCAGGGCTTCTGCCACCGCCACCAGGCGCCTGGAAATACCGGATCCCTGCATCAGGGCCCCGGACAGGATAAAGGCGGGCAGGGCCATGACCGGAAACGAATTGACTGCGTTATATGCGATCTGAACCAGGGTGGTCACATCTTTGCCGATGGACATGAACGCGGCCATGGCCGCCATGCCCAAAGCCACGGCAATGGGGGCACCGATGATCAGAAGGATGCCGAATGCGCTGAACAATATCGATGAAATCATGCCATCCTCCCTTCATCGCTTGAATCGATTTTCATGTCCCGCTTGATATCCTCCAAATCTGAAGAAATATCGTCCACATCCACGATTTCTCTTTTCAGGATGTGTTTCAGGATATTGACCTGGATGATCCGGACGCTCATCAGGGTGAATGCAAAGGGAAACAGCATGTAAATATATTGCATGGGAATATCCAGGGCCGGCGAGTAAAACGGATATTCCATCATGTCCCGGATGACTTCAATGCTTTTGACTGTCATGATGGCGTTGAACACCAGCCAGATACCGTCGGCAATGAGCTGGGACACATGGCCCACGATTTTCGGAAACAGTTTGAACTGAAAGGTGACCCGGTTGTGGGCCCCCAGCCTTGCCGCATAAGAGGCCCCCAGAAAAGCGAACCAGACAAAAGCAAACCGTGACGCTTCCTCGCTCCAGGCCAGGGAGTTCTGGAAAACGGTCCGCATGATCACCTGGAAGAACAGAAGGATCACAAAAAAGCTGAGGAAAAATTTACACAGGTATCCTTCAATGTTGTCCAGGACAGTGATCGAGGTTTTCAGAACACTGCGGAGAGTCACCTTTCTGCTCCTTTTCTTGAATTTGTTCAGGGAGGGTTCCCCGGTTTTCAGAGGACCCTCCCGGTTTCAACCGTCATTACCCGGGAATCAGGTGATTACTGGGCCTGTCTGGCTTTGTCCGCTTTTTCAAGTTCTGCCACCACTTCCATGACGGCTTCCTTGCCGCCGACTTTGTCATAATATTCAGGCCATACTTTTTCCTTGGCCACTTCAACCATCTTGTCTTCGTCGGAGAATTCACTGTATTCCATGCCGGCGTCCAGCATGGCCTGCAGGGCTTTTTCAGATTCTTCCATCTGGAACAGTACACAGTACTGCTGGGCTTCTATGCCGGCCCGGACCAGGATGTCCTTGAGGTTCTGATCCATTTTCTGGAAATGTTTTTCACCTACGATCATGGGCTGCAAGGAGAACTGGTAATGCAGCGGAGTGATGTATTTCTGCACTTCCTGAAATTTCATGGTGTAGTTGACAATATAGGGATTGTCCTGACCGTCCACCACCCCCTGCTGCAGTGCGGTAAAGGTTTCCGGCCATGCCATGGGGGTGGGATTCGCTCCCCAGGCTTCGTAGGATGCGATCATCAATGCATTCTGGGGAACCCGGACTTTCAAACCCTTAAGATCTGCCATGCTGGTGATTTTGCGTTTAGAATTTGTCAGGTGACGGAAGTTGGAATAGGTCCATGCAAGAATCCGAATGCCGGCCTCTTTTTGGAGAATATCATTCCATTGCTGGCCCAGTTTCCCGGTGGTGATGGTCACGGCGTCGCGCATGCTCTTAATAACATAGGGAAAGGTGAGAATGTTGATTTTGCGGGAAAACGGTGACAGATTGGGAACCGACAGCATGCACAGGTCCAGTTCCCCGCTGCGGGTGTTCTGCAGCATTTCGGTTTCATTTCCCAGGGCACTGCCCGGAAACAGCTGAACCTCCACTTCACCCCCGGTGTATCCTTCCACCAGATACTTGAACTGTTTGGCAATGGCTCCCTGATCGGAGTTGATGGGATCCCCGAAACCCAGCTTCAATACTTTTGCTGCAAATACCTGGGCAGGCATTGTAAAACAAAATACAACCACGGCCAGTGTTAATAAAGCAAATAATTTTTTCATGACAACTTCCCCCTTTTTACGAATTGATTTGACGTTCATTAGTTACTATAATAGTAACAAACATTCTATTTTGGAATTTAAAGAAGTATTTTTATGATGTCAACAGTTTTTTAATTTTTTTTCTACCAGATATTGCACTACCCCGGAAAAATATATAAAGATAATTATATTTCAGAAATTTTGTGTTACTATCCGGTCAATTTATTACAAAAACAAACAGGACATGTTATGATCAAGAATCCCAGCCAGTATTTTTCCAAAACCCTGGAAAAAGGTCTTTCCGTATTAAGTTTGTTTAGCAGGGAACACCCCTCCCGGTCCCTGACTGAAATAGCAACCCGCACCGGCATCAATAAAACATCCACCTACCGGCTGGTAAATACCCTTGTCCAGCTGGGATACCTGCGCAAAAGCATCAATGACAAATCCCTGCGACTGGGGCCCAAAGCGTTTTTAATGGGGCATGAATGTTTCCACGGATTCGATATTTACCAGGGCATCAAGCCCATCATTGACAAGACCTTTTTTGAACACCATATATCCATCGATTCGGCCTTGATTGACGGATTCAAGCTGATCTCCCTCTACCGCAGAGAAATGCCCAACCTGGTTTCCTTTCATCTGCCGCTCATCATGGATGAATTATATGCCAGGGCCATGGGTAAAATCATCCTGGCCAATCTTGCAAAAGCGGATCTTGATCAGTATTTTTCCATTCTCAAGCCGGTAAAACTGACCAATGACACCCTTGTTGACCTTGATGAAATCAAAGCAGACATCCAGGAAACAAAAACCCGGGGGTATTCCATTAACAATAAGGAATACATCCCGGGAATAATCAGCATCGGCGCCCCCATGATGAATTACCAGACCAGAACAGTTGCCGGTGCGGTCAGCCTGGATTTTCCGGCCAGAGAATATTCCCTTGCAGCCATTGAGAGGCAATACATTGCCATTTTGCTGAAACTGGCATCTGAAGCCTCTGAACTCATCACCACCGCCGGCATCTGACAGGGAGATCAGAGGTTAACTTCTGATCCCGGCGGTTTTCAACGGTTTTTCAATTTGATCCCATCAGCCCGGACAGCCACAAGGTCACGGGCGGGTAAAAGCAGATCAGGGCAAGATCGATCACCAGGACAATCAGAAACGGAATGACCCGCCGACTCACAGCGTGGGGCAGAAGCGAACTTCTCCAGAACAAACCCCTTGTTATTATCGTTGATTCCCCTTTATTATATGATAATAATAAAAAATAGTAGGTTTCAACCTGAAAAAAGGACACAAATGCATTCTACATCCGCCTATGTAACCATTGACCCGAAACGGTGCACCGGCTGCGGCACCTGTATCCGGGTATGCCCGTCAGACATTATTTTCCTGGAAAACAACACCGCCCATGCAGCACCCGACACAGACACGGCCCAATGCCTGCAGTGCGGCCACTGCATGGCTGCCTGCCCGGAAAGTGCCATTGCCGTCCCGGACCTGGATCCGGATTTAGAGGATTTTACCACCTTTGTCCTGGACCATGCCTGGCTGCCCCCGGGCAGGGGGCTTCCCACCCAGGATCTGGCCAGGCTCATATGCTCCAGAAGATCCTGCCGGAATTACAGACAGGCCCCGGTGGAAAAAGAAAAACTGACCGATCTTGTCAAACTGGCGGTGTTTGCCCCCTCCGGCACCAACAGCCAGGCCTGGACCTTCACCTGCCTGGCAACCCGGGTCGAAGTCCTGGCCCTGGGACAATCCATCAAGGCATTTTTCGAGCGGCTGAACAAAAAAGCGGAAAATATGGTGCTCAGAAAATCTCTGGCCCTGGTCGGGGCCAAAACCCTGGACCACTATTTCACCACCTATTATGCATCGGTGAAAACCGCTATTGAACAGATGGAAAAAGAAAACCGGGACCGGCTCTTCCACGGGGCGCCCGCTGTCATCCTCATCGGATCATCTCCCGGTGCCACCTGTCCCAAAGAAGATGCCCTGCTGGCAGCCGGCAACATCCTGCTGGCCGCCCACACCATGGGTCTGGGCACCTGCCTGATCGGATTTGCCGTGGCTGCCATGGGGTCTGACCGGTCCATCCAGAAAGAACTGGGAATACCGGAATCTGAGACAATCCATGCTGCCGTGGCTCTGGGATATCCCGATGAAACCTTTCAGCGTATTACCGGGAGAAAACAGCCGAAAATCCGGTTCCCGGGTAAATGAATTCAAACAGGAAAAAATCCTTGTAACGGCTTTTAACTTATTATTTTTTCCCGGTAATTATCATGGCGTTAAAAAAATGAACATGACATCTCCCGTACCAAAATGCTAAGAGTAATTGATTTTTAAATACAAGGATTCACCATTGAAATTAATGAGGAGCAACCCATGACCCAGTTGGACTTACCTTTTATCAGAAGTCAGTTTCCCGCATTTCAAGAACCGTCCCTGAAGGGATGGGGATTTTTTGAAAACGCCGGCGGTTCTTATACCTGCCGCCAGGTGATCGATATACTGAACAACTATTATACCCGTACCAAAGTGCAGCCCTACTATAATTATCCGGCATCCCAAAAAGCCGGACAGGCAATGGATGGATCCTATACGGGGCTGGCAGCTTATCTCAATGTCGGGGAAGACGAGGTCCAGTTCGGCCCCTCCACTACCCAGAACCTCTATGTCCTGGCCCATGCTTTCCGGGAACTGTGGGACAAAGGAGATGAGATCATCGTGTCTGCCCAGGACCATGAATCCAATGCCGGTTTCTGGCGGCGCCTGGAAAAAACGGGTATCATCATCAAAGAATGGGGCGTGGACCCGGATACCGGCATGCTGAACCCGGATGATCTGGATGCCCTGCTGTCCCCCAAAACCCGGCTGCTGGCATTTCCCCACTGTTCCAATGTGGTGGGCCATGTCAATCCGGTGGCAGACATTGCCGCCAGAGCAAAGGCCGCTGCTGACGTGTGCGTGGTGGTGGACGGGGTGGCTTATGCCCCCCATGGTCTGCCGGATGTCGGCTCCCTTGGCGCGGATATTTACCTGTTTTCTTTGTACAAGACCTGGGGACCCCACCTGGGGCTGATGACCATAAAAAAACAGGTCATGGATGCCCTGCCCAACCAGGGACATTTCTTCAACACCCACCTTGACCGGAAAAAAATGATGCCGGCCGGCCCGGACCATGCCCAGATCGCGGCAGCTGCCGGGGTGGCACAATATCTGGATGCGTTGTACGACCACCATTTTTCCGATCCAGCTGATGCAAGTCCAGCAGACCCGGCAGAAAAAGGCAGACAGCTCAAACAATTGTTCCGGAATCATGAAAGAGATCTTTTGACAACCCTGCTGGCCTGGCTGAAACAGCGCAGCGATATCCGGCTCATCGGACCGGATGATCCTGAGGTGCGGGTCCCCACCATTTCCCTTCTGCCCAAAGACAAACCCCTGGATGCGGTCTTTGCAGGGCTCACCGCAAAAAAAATCATGGCCGGGCAGGGCCATTTTTACGGTGTCCGCCCGCTGATGGGAATGCACATTCCTTTTGAGACAGGGGTGCTGCGGCTGTCATTTCTCCATTACACCACCGAAGATGAGATCCATCAGCTCATTGACGGACTTTCTTCTGCCCTGGGTTAAAAAATGAATATGACAACTTCCAAACGCCACTTGATTACCCGGGAGCTTGCCGCGGTTGCCATGGGCACCCTGCCGGCCGACCTGATACTGAAAAACGGAACCCTGGTGGATGTGTGTACCGGCCGGATAAAACCAGGCTGTGACATTGCCGTGTACAAGGGAATTATCGCATGTGTCGGCAGCTGCGGGCACCTCCGGACCAATGCTGACACCCGGATCAAGGATGTCACGGGAAAATACCTGTGCCCCGGCCTGATCGATTCCCACATGCATGTGGAAAGTTCCATGGTGGACCTGCCCGCCTTTGCTAAGGGGGTACTGCCCCACGGTACCACCACCATCTGCCCGGATATCCATGAAATCACCAATGTATTAGGCATGGTGGCCCTCCAGCTGTTCAAAGAAAGCGCCCAGGGGCTGCC
>JAWOEP010000492.1:0-4388 GCA_046482705.1 Desulfotignum sp. | reverse complement strand
GTAAAAGATCCCATCAGCCAGAAAGGGGCCATGCTCACCACATTTATATCTTTGCCCGGCAGGCTGGCAGTGCTCATGCCCGGAAGTACCACCAAAGGCGTATCCCGAAAAATTGCAGAAGAAGAGGAAAGAAAACGGCTGGCCGGCATTCTCAAAACCATGGATATTCCGGAAGGATTCGGCATGATTGTGAGAACCGCCGGTAAAAACGCCACCAAAACCCAGCTGACAGCAGACCTCAAATACCTGATGCGGGTATGGAAAAATATTGACAAGCTGGCCATTGATAACAAAGCTCCTTCGCTGCTTTACAAAGAACAAAGCCTGGCTGTAAGATCTTTGCGGGATTATTTTACCACGGATATCATAGAAATTCTCATTGACAATCCTGATACATTCCGGGAAGTCAAAGAGTTCATGGCCATGATCGCCCCTAAGCAGAAAAAAATTGTAAAATTTTTCAAAGGGGAAAAACCCATTTTCACCAAATACCAGCTGGAAGAGCAGATTGCTTCCATCTTCAAACGGGATGTCCCCTTGAAATCCGGTGGATTTCTGGTAATTGAACAGACAGAAGCACTGGTATCCATTGATGTGAATTCCGGAAAATCCACCAAACGCCGCAATATTGAAGAAACCGCCTTTCATACCAACCTTGAAGCAGCCGAAGAGGTGGCAAGGCAATTGCGTCTGCGGGATATGGGCGGCCTTATTGTGGTGGATTTCATCGATATGAAGGAAAGACGTCACAAAGCAGATATCACCAAAAATTTGAAAAAATATTTAAAATCAGACAAAGCCAAAACAAAGGTGGGCGGTATCACCGCATTCGGGCTTCTGGAAATGTCCCGGCAGCGCATCCGCCATTCCATTACCTTCGGCAGCTATGAAACCTGCCGGTACTGCAATGGCCGGGGTCAGACACCCTCTGTGGAAACACAGGGGCTTGCCATTCTGCGGGAACTGAACCTGAAAACCCTTAAAACCGAAAACAAACAGGTGCAGGCCCTTGTTCCCCGGGAAGTTGCCTATTATATTCTCAACAAAAAACGAGAGGAACTCATTGAGATCGAAACCAAAAGAAATGTTTCCATTACTGTGGAGATTGATCCGGAACTGGTGTCGGGTCAGAGCCGTATTACCTGCCACTCCTGAAAATCTGGACCGCCCTGTTCTTGACACGGCTGTATCTTTTGTGTATCTAAAACACCTTTGACCTTGTAACAGGGGAAAACAAAATGGCGAACAGGGTTTTAATAAAAAAAAACCTGATATCCATGGGCATGGTTTTTGTTGCTGTCATTCTGATTGCCATATATATGTTTTCAGGAACTGGTCCAAATCAGATGGCTGATAAAACCGAAGCAAATGTCGAGGAACAAACTGTCCAGGGCCATGATGCACAAAAAATGCAGCAGGATCTCCATGAAAAAACGGGTTCCTCAGAAACCAAAGCGGGTGTGGTGGAAAAACAGATCCGGATAAAACCTGTAATTGCCTACAAAAACAGCAAAGATCTGAAAAAAAATGCTTCTCCGGATCAGATGATGGAAAACAGGCTCCAGGCGCTGGGAATCAAAAAAAGCCTGGACATGATTGTCCGGTCTGATGAATCTTTTATTGTGGGTGACAAAAAAGTGTCCATGGCGGATATATTGGAAAAAGCCTTTACCAGAAGAAAAAAAATTTTTGAAACACGCATCACTGAATCAGAAGAAACAGCTGTGGAACAAATTAAAGAATATGGCATCTATGTGGTCCAGCCAGGGGATAATATCTGGAATATCCATTTTACCATCCTCAAAGAATATTATACATCCAAGGGAATTGTTGTGCCGTTCAAGGCAGATGAGCCTCTGGGCAGCGGACATTCTTCCGGTGTGGGTAAAATTTTAAAATTTTCTGAAACCATGGTCATTATCTATAACCTGATTGACAAGGAGATTGTGACAGATATCAACCTGCTGGAACCTTTGAGCAAGATCGTGATATATAATCTGGATGAGGTGTTTGCCCTGCTTGCAGAAATTGACTATGATACTATTAACCAGATTCAGTTTGACGGTAGAACCATCTGGATTCCGTATCCGGAATCCTGAAGATTTTCAAAATCACATGTGTTATTTTTATCCCATATTTTAATATTTTATTTAAGGAGGAGTTATTTTGATTAGTACAGCATTTGCAATGGGCGCCAACGAAGGGCAGGCAGCAGGCGGACTGGCAGGATTTCTGCCTATCATTATCCTGTTTGCCATTTTTTATTTTCTTTTAATCCGGCCCCAGCAGAAAAAAGCCAAAGAACACAGAGAAATGATTGCAAACCTGAAAAAAGGAAACCGGATCATAACCTCCGGCGGTATTTACGGTACCATTGTTTCCATTGACGACACAACCATTGGTCTTGAAATTGCCGAAAAGGTCAAAATAAAAATTTCCCGCGGTAATGTGGCTGCCCTGGTCTCAGACAATGAAACAGCTGTCAAATCTGAAAAAAAGAATTAATCCATTGCGCAGGAGAGCTGAAGATTGAAACTATTTACCCTTAAACGCCTGTTGGTTCTGGGCGTTCTTATCACAGCCGTTGTGTTTCTGCTGCCGACTTTCACCAATACCTGGCCCCATAAACAAATCAATCTGGGCCTTGACCTGCAGGGCGGTATGCACCTGGTGCTGGAGGTTCAGAATGTCAAGGCGGTTGAAGCCGAGCTGGAGCGCACCGTTGATGAACTGAAAAAAGAGCTCAGAAAAGATGGTATCACCCACCTGGGAATTACCCGTCAGGAAAACAATACCATTTTGGCGGAACTGCCGGACAAAAATGCCAAAACAGCATTTGAGGCCATTGTTTCCAAAGAATTTTCCAACCTTAAGGTAAGTGCTTCTTCCTCTGGTGAAGATGCCACCAGATTTCAACTCAGACTGCCTGATGATGAAAAAGAAACTATCCGCAAAATGGCCACGGAACAGGCCCTTGAAACCATTCGCAACCGGATTGATGAATTTGGTGTCAGTGAGCCCGACATCCGCATTCAGGGAGAAAACCGCATACTTCTTCAGCTGCCGGGTATCAATGATCCGGAACGTGCCAAAGACCTGATCGGAAAAACCGCCCAGCTGACATTTCAGCTGGTCAATGATGATGTCAGCGCTGAAGCTGCCCTCCAGGGTTCTTTGCCCGTGGGAAGCCAGATTCTTTATGAGAACAAAACAGATCCTGTCACCGGCAATATTGATAAAATTCCCCATGTCATTAAAAAACAGGTGCTGCTGGACGGCAGTCTTCTGGTGGATGCCCGGGTGGAATTCGATCAGTTTCAGCAGCCCCAGGTGGGTATTGCGTTCAACCGGAAAGGCGCCCATATATTTGACAGGATCACCGGGCAGAATATCAAAAAACGGCTGGCCATTGTACTGGATAATACCGTGTACTCGGCACCGGTGATCCAGGACCGTATTGCCGGCGGAAAAGCCGTGATCACGGGAAATTTCACCCTGGAAGAAGCCAAAGATCTGGCCATTGCCCTGCGGGCAGGATCGCTTCCCGCACCGGTCACCATCATTGAAGAAAGAACTGTCGGACCCACTCTGGGGGCGGATTCCATCCGCATGGGAATGATATCCATGCTGGCAGGGGGCGCACTGGTTCTTTTGTTCATGGCGATATATTATAAAGGGGCCGGTCTTATCGCAAATCTGGCCCTGGTTATGAATATCATCCTTATCGGCGGGGGTCTGGCAGCGTTTCAGGCCAATAAACAGGCCCCAAAGCAAAAGCAAACCACAGTTAACCACAATAATAAAGATGTGGACATAAAGACGGTGCTTGAAAGGATTAACAGATCAAACCAGGCCAAAGAGATTCAAGACATGCTAAACGGTGGTATGGCGGGAAAAGATTGGTCATTTTCCGAACGAGATCAAAGTTTATGTAACTACCTGGCATTTTATTCAAATAAAGACCGGTACATTATAGATCAAATTATCCGAAATAATCCAGTTTATAGGCAAAAATGGGATAATCCGCACTATTCGGACGGCACTACATACGGGCAAGAAACAATCAATAAAGCCCTCCAGATTAAAGATGAATATGATCCCAACTTTGATAAATCCAGTGTTGCAAAAGTTGAAAATAATTTACCTTTTGTTAGAGTAGACATTGACTATTATAAAGTTATAAAAAAACCAGACGCGTTTGGCTTCATGCGTAAAGAATTAAAGAACTGGAGCAAGGATGAACTAAAACAAGACTACGGGAAGGATGCACCTTTCAAAATAAAGAAATACGATGATTTTATATTGCATTTTGATTACAAGAATCATAAAGAAGAAATTCACAAGTGCTATAATTTAGCGCAACCGATGATACATACCCCAAAAAAAGG
>JAWOEP010000475.1:0-4844 GCA_046482705.1 Desulfotignum sp. | reverse complement strand
GCCAGGCGGGAGGCATCCAGCAGTCCCCGGGCTCCCATGGACAGAATATAGGCATAGGCCTTGATCATGACACCGAAATGGCCGTAAAAAGTGTGCATCCGGCCGATGGTGTCCGGGCAGTCGGTGACCAGTTTGAAAGTGTCCAGCTCCTTTTCCACCCGGGGAACTGGCAGAAACGGAATCAGCGCCTCTGTCACGGCCACCGGTCCGGAGCCCGGCCCGCCCCCGCCATGGGGGGTGGAAAATGTCTTGTGCAGATTGAGATGCAGCACATCAATGCCTGCATCACCCGGTTTCACAACCCCCATGATGGCATTCATGTTGGCCCCGTCCCCGTAAACCAGGCCGCCTTTGGCATGGACAATGTCGCAGATCTCTTTGATATGTTCTTCAAAAAGCCCTAAGGTGTTGGGGTTGGTGATCATGATGCCGGCGGTGTCTTCATCCATGACCGCTGCCACAGCATCCGGCTCCAGGATACCTTTTGGCCCGGAGTTGAGGTTGATGCTTTTGTACCCGCACAAAGTGGCGGAGGCAGGATTGGTGCCGTGGGCTGTGTCCGGGATGATGATCTTGGACCGCTGTCTGCCCTGTTTGGCATGATAGGCATGGATGATGAGCATGCCGGCCAGCTCTCCATGTGCCCCGGCTGCCGGCTGCAGTGTCACCCCGGCATATCCGGTGATTTCCGCCAGATATTTTTCCAGCTCAAACATGAGCCGCAAAGCCCCCTGGGAAAATGCTTCACCTGCCAGAGGATGGGCCCCGGCAAATCCCTGGCGGGCTGCCTGGACTTCATTGGTTTTGGGGTTGTATTTCATGGTGCAGGATCCCAATGGATACATACCGGAATCCACACCAAAATTCCACTGGGACAATCGGGTATAGTGGCGGACCACATCCAGTTCAGACAACTGGGGGAGATCCGGGGCATCCCCGGTGAGTTCCGGGTCAAGGGGTGCCCTGTCCACATCTGCTCTGGGCAGAGATATGGCACACCGGCCCTCTCTGCTTTTGTCCCATACATTGGGTTCATTGAAAATCAGTCCGCTGGTTCCTGGCTGTCTGGTCATTATGCCACCTCCTTTGCCAGTTGGTCCATCTGTTGTCTGGACACTTTTTCCGTGGCGCAGAACAGATAATGGTCTGTAAGTTGGGGATAAAACGGTGCCATATCCAGTCCGGCAAACATACAGTGCCGGTTGATCAGATCGGCCCGTTTCTGTTTGAAATTTTTCGGGGCTTTCATGACAAATTCATTAAAGAAGGGCTGATCAAAGACCGGCTCAAATCCGGCAGCGGTCAGAACAGTTTTCAGATACACGGCTTTGTCATGGTTGAGCCGGGCGATTTCCCGGATTCCGATTTTCCCGATGGTGGACAGGTACATGGCTGCAGTCATGGCGTTGAGACCATTGTTGGAACAGATGTTGGAGGAGGCTTTTTCCCTTCTGATATGCTGTTCCCTGGTGGACAGGGTCAGTACATATCCATCTTCTCCGTTGGTGTCTTTTGTCCGTCCCACCAGGCGGCCGGGCAGATCCCGCATCAATTTTTTGGTGCCGGCCAGAAGACCCAGGCCCGGCCCGCCGAATGTTTTGGCGATGCCTAAGCTCTGGCCTTCTCCGGCCACAAGATCAGCCCCGAAAGATCCCGGATTTTTCAAAAGACCCCAGGCCAGTGCTTCGGTAAAAGAGGTGATGAACAAAATTTTTTTTGATTCCGCCACCTTTTTAAAGCCGGCCAGGTCTTCAATGTGCCCGAAAAAGTTGGGGGATTGCACAGCCACACCGGCAATGCCGTCCATGGCTTCCAATGCGCTGATATCTGTGCGCCCCTCTTTGGTATGGCCGATAGTTACCATCTCGTATCCGGCGGGTTTGAGATAGGTGTCGATGATCTGCCTGTGGCTGGGGTGCACCAGGTCGGATACAGCGATTTTGTCAGCTTTTTTGTTTTTGCGCAGGGCAATGAGGGCGCATTCAGCCAGGGCAGTGCCGCAGTCATAATGGGAAGCAGTGGCAATGTCCATGCCCAGAAGGTCGGTCACCATGGTCTGGAATTCATAAATACCCTGCAGGGTTCCCTGGCTCACTTCCGGCTGATACGGGGTATAGGCGGTGGCAAATTCCGACCGTGAAACCAGATAGGGGATGATGGCAGGGATATAGTGGTCATAGCTGCCTGCGCCGATAAAGCAGGTATAGCCTTTGCAGGCAATATTGTCTGACGCCAGTTTTTCCATGTGGTCATTGAGTTCCCACTCGGTCAGAGGGTCGGGCAGGTTCAGGCCGTTTTTTGTTTTCAGGGCATCCGGTATGGTATCAAACAGGTCATCCAGAGTGGTGCGGCCGGTGACAGCCAGCATCTCTTTGATATCTTCCTGTGTATGTGGCAGATAACGCATGGGTCTTATCCTTTCAACATTTCAAGGTAGGCTGCTTTGTCCATCAATTCATTCATTTCAGAATTGTCAGAGGGTTTTACTTTAATGATCCAGCCGCCCTGATAACAGTCTTCATTCACCAGTTCAGGGGCATCTTCCAGGTTTTCATTGACTGCCACCACCTCGCCGGAAATGGGCATATACAACTCAGATACCGCTTTAACCGATTCCACAGATCCGAATTCGTCTTCTGCAGAAAATGTATCTCCGACTTCCGGCAGCTCCACGAACACGATTTCCCCCAGCTGGTCCTGGGCATAGTCGTTTATGCCGATAGTGACGGTATCTCCTTCAGGTTTTGCCCATTCATGGTCTTTGGTGTATTTTACATCTTCAGGTAGATTCAGATCATTGATCTCTTTCATAACAGCCTCCTTTTGTTTTAAATAAAATGACTCAGTTTTTTTCTTGCGGTTCTGTCCGGCCGGATGTCCTTTACAATGGTCACGGTAATGGAGCGCTTGCCTTCTTTGAGAGTGAGTTGTGTGCCCGGTTCCAGCTGTTCTGAGACCATGACAAAGCCGCAGGCAATACCTTTGATTTTTATATTTTCAGGCAGATTCGGGGTGGCGATGCTCACAATTTTGTTGTTGTGCCAGGTAATGCCCATGTCCGTGGCACAGGTAAGCACATGCCCGATCCGTTCCTGGTGTTTATCAAACACACCGGTGTCTTCACCGGCAGCCACTTTTCGCAGGCTGTCTCCTGCAAAAGGAAATACATACACATCGTTTTCTTCGGGTACCAGGGCATCTGCCCCCAGAAAGTCTTTGGTGAACCCGGACTTGTCCGGCGTATAGGGCAAAGCAAAGTCCCAGGGATGGTTCATGAATTTATAATGGCCGATATCCTGGTGGGACAGGGGCAGACAGGCCCCGGCCCGCAGAGAATCCCTGGCACCCAGACCGCAGGCGGTGATGCCGTAATCCTTTCCAGCTGCCAGTGCATCCTGCCACAGGGCCACAATGGCCCGGGGCGCAAGGAAAATTTCAAACCCGAATTCTCCTGTATACCCGGATCTGGACAACAGCACCGGGGTGCCGTCCTTGAGTTTGACTGCTTGGGCCTTAGGATGACCGGCATCAAAATGGCCTTTAAAGGAAAAATAGGGCATGTGATCAAATACCGTGGCCGGAGACTGGATTATTTTAGACAAAATCCGGGCTGAATCGACCCCCTGGACATCCATTTTGGCGATTTTTCCGGACAGATCTGTTATGGCGGCATTTTTTTGTTTTTTGTGAACCTCCAGGTGCCTGGCAATGGTTTCGCCCATCCCGGCATTCACACAAATCATATAATTTGTATCTGAAAATTTATACACAATGGCATCATCCAGGCAATGGCCTTTTTCATTTAAGAAAGCACCATAAACACATCGGCCTTCCTTCAGTGGTGTCAGATCCCGGGTAAAGCAGTAATTGAGAAGGGAAAATGCATCATTTCCATCCACGGTGATACAGGCCATGTGACTGGTGTCAAATACGCCTGCAGATTTCAAGACAGCCAGATGTTCATTTTTGACCCCGGTATCATACCACAGCGGCATGTCATATCCCCCGAAATCAGCCATGTTGGCACCGGCAGCCAGATGCCACCGGTGCAGTGGTGTGGTTTTTAAGCAGGTATTATTCATAACAGCAACCTTTATTAATGGTGTTAATATTATAGATCCTAAAAAATATAGGGCACCTTTAAATTATAGGATTTATATACAACAAATGTTTCCACCGACCGTACCCCTTCAATTTTGGAGATCTCTTCTGTATAAAATTCCAGAAGACCAAATCCCTTTTTGAACAATACCAGGATTACCAGATCAAACCGCCCGGTGACCACGCTTGCGGAAATAACCCCTTTGAGCCGGCTTATTTCTGCGCCTTTTTCCACCAGGTTCATTTCAGACAGTTTGATGCCGATGATAACCACCCGGTGTCCGGGAAGGGTGGCAGGGTCCACAAGACCGCAGATTTCCAGAACCCCTTCTTCCTGGAGCTTGTTGACCCTGGATCGCACTGTATTTTCGGTAATCTGCAGTTTATCTGCAATTTTTTTAAAAGATTTTTTGCCGTCTTTCAGTTCTCTGATGATATCAATATTGGTTTTGTCAATTTTCATTCTGCCTCTTTTTGCCTTGAAGAAATGATGAAAACATGAATTTTTTTAAATTATCTTGAAATTTAGACCAGTATAATGATAATGTCAATTAATTTTTACAAAATTTATGGAAATAGAAATTTTAATTAAAAAATCAATGAAATTCCTTTAAAACAGCAAAAAACTTCTCAAAAAATTTAATATTGTAGAGCAGTTTGAAATCGGTGAAAAACTTTTGGTTGTGCGTGGAGGCCCTGGCGGCTATGTGCCCGCATTGCGGGAGCCATCTTTGGGAGGGGAG
>JAWOEP010000460.1:0-11749 GCA_046482705.1 Desulfotignum sp. | reverse complement strand
TGTCTGATATGGATCAACCACAGGATCAATTTTTTTTTACCGGGAAAATCCATGACCACAATCCCCAGAAACAGGGTCAACAAACCCTGTCCGGGCACGAACAGCATCACAAAACCCAGAAAAACCAGCACCAGTCCTGCCAGATTTTTTACCAGCCGGAACCGCCGGCGCAGCAGTTTCGGGGCGGGGCCGGGCGTACCATAAACCATAAAATAGTTGCTAGGCAGCCAGCAAATCACTCTGGACACTGCCAGCAGGCCGAAAACAAACCCGGCAGCCGAAACAAGTGTCACCAGAGCCAGGATTTCCTGGTATTGTCTGACCATATCTAAAACCATGTTCATCCGCAGATATATTCCTCTGGCCTTTCATTCACCTGTTTTTGGTACACGGTTTTCCTTGATTTTATAGGGAATGGATCAGCCAATTGAAAAAACCGGCATTTCCGCCATGGCAGTGTAATCGGTAAGATCACACCGGAGGGGTGTGATGGAAATATAATTCTGGGCAATGGCATTGACATCGGTATCCGGGGCTCCGGATACCGGTTCCTGACTCCCGTACCAGTAATAACGCCGTTGTTTCGGATCTTTTCGTTTTTCAAAACGGCTGGACAGGTTGTCAAAGGCCTGGCAGGTGATTTTTACCCCTTTGATTTCAGAAAAAGCAGTGCCCGGGGCATTGATATTCAAAAAAGTGCCGGAAGGAAGATTGTGCTGCCCAATGGTTTTGGCCACATCAGATACGAACCAGGCCAGTTTTTCATAATCCATGACATTTCCGATCTTCATGGAAACCGCCATGCCCATGATGCCGTTCAACGCCCCTTCCCGGGCAGCGGCAACCGTGCCGGAATAATTGATGTCAATGCCGATGTTGGTGCCCGGGTTGATGCCTGAAATCACTATATCCGGCGGGGTATCAACACATTCTGACAACCCCAGCTTGACACAGTCAGCCGGGGTACCGTCCATTGCATATATACTGCCTTTCCCTTTGCTCGGCATCTGCTGGAGCCGCATGGGGTGATGCAGGGTGATGCCATGGCTCACCGCGCTTTTTTCCCGGTCCGGCGCCACCATCACCACATTGTGGTGCTGGATCAGCACCTCATACAATACCCGGATCCCTGTGGCCTGATACCCGTCATCATTGGTGAGAAAAATATGCATATCTATGGATTGCGGATCTTCCGGTAATAGGAGTCTGCCTGGTACACGGCTGCCAGGGGGTTGTGTCCGGTAACCCGGTCCTTTACCGCCAGCACCGTGGTGGGAATCAGTATATATATTCCCCCCACCGGGCTGTCACATGCAGCACAGGCAGGAGGTGTATTGTTTTTTTGATCCGCCATATTGTTCTCCTGATTTTTATATAACACCCATAAAACTGGCACGCCCGGAGGGATTCGAACCCCCGACCTGTGGATTCGAAGTCCAATGCTCTATCCAGCTGAGCTACGGGCGCACAGGGTGACAAATCTATGAAAAAATAACACGATCACGCATTTTTCGCAATATGTGGAATTATAATAGGGAAAAAAGCGCATTTACACAGCTTTGCAGCGTAAAAAATCCGGTGATTACGGCGCCTGTATTCACTGTGAGAAAGATATTGCCAAAAAACGGCTGGAAACGGATCCCAGTGCCCTGACATGTATCACCTGCGCCAGGGCGGCTGAAAAAAAAATAAGCCGGACAGGTCGTATGCCCTGCCCGGCTTACAATACGGCTTAGCGCAAAAGATTACAGATCAGATGCGGAAAGCGGGGTCAGATTTTCAACCGCCTGTCTGAACTTTTTTCTTTCCGCTTCAGGCATGGGAATCAGGCCTTTGTCAGTCAGATACCCGTCATCACCCCAGGCTTTTTCACTGGTGAACTCGGCCAGATACTCCTTGATGCCGGGAATGCTGCCCACATGGGCTTTTTTCACGTAGAAAAACAGGGGCCGGGATACCGGATAGCTGGCGTCTGCAATGGCCTCAAATGCCGGGGAAATTCCGTCAATGAGCGCCCCCTGGAGCTTGTCCGTATTCTGGTCCAGAAAAGAGAATCCGAAAATCCCCAGTGCATCGGGATTGGAATCAAGTTTCTGAACGATCAGGTTGTCGTTTTCACCGGCCTCGATATAGGCACCGTCTTCACGGATGGTGTGACACAGGGACTTGTAGGCTTTTTTGTCTTTTTTCTTCAGGTCGGCTATCCATGCAAATTTTTTGGCGCCGCCTTCCATGGCCAGTTCCACAAATGCATCCCTGGTACCGGAGGTGGGGGGCGGCCCCAGAACCTCAATTTTAACATCCGGCAAAGCGGGGTTCACATCTTTCCAGGTTTTGTTGGGATTGGGAACGGTTTTACCGGCCACATTTCCGGAAGGGACATCCTTGGCCAGGGCCAGAAAAATGTCCTTGCGGCTCAGCTTGAACAGCGGGGCTTTTTTGGAGTTGGCAATAACAATGCCGTCATATCCGACTTTCACCTCAACGATTTCTGTAACACCGTTGGCTGCGGCATTCTCAAATTCCGATTTCTTGATCCGCCGGGAAGCGTTGGTGATATCCGGATATTCCACCCCGACTCCTGCACCAAACAGTTTATAACCGCCTCCGGAACCGGTGGATTCAATGGTAGGGGTTTTAAACCCGGAAGTTTTCCCGAAATTTTCCGCCACAACCGTTGCAAACGGATACACGGTGGAGGACCCGACAATGGATATATAATCCCTTGAGGCTGCCCATCCACTGCCAATACCAATGCCCATGGTAAAAATCAGGGCCAAACTTGCAATCAACACTTTTTTCATTTCTTTCTCCTTACAAATTTTCGTTAAAAAAACAGTTAAAAAACATTTACCATCTTCGTTCAAACTTTTTCCGCAGGAAAACCGCCACCGCATTCATGGTGACCAAGAAGGCCAGAAGCACCATGATGGCGGCAGATGTCCGCTCCAGAAAAGCACGTTCCGGACTGTCTGCCCACAGAAAAATCTGTACCGGCAGCACTGTTGAAGGATCGGTAAATCCGCCCGGTATGTCCACAATAAATGCCACCATGCCGATCATCAGCAGCGGGGCTGTCTCGCCAAGGGCCTGGGCCATGCCGATGATGGTCCCGGTAAGCATGCCGGGCAAAGCCAGGGGCAGCACATGGTGGACCACCATCTGGGTTTTGGAGGCACCCACGCCCAGGGCCGCCTCCCGAATGGAAGGGGGAACCGATTTCAAGGCGGCCCGGCTGGCAATAATGATGGTGGGCAGGGTCATCAGGGTCAACACAAACCCGCCCACCAGGGGAACCGATCGCGGCAGTCCGAAAAAATTGAGAAAAACCGCAAGACCCAGCAGGCCGTATACAATGGAAGGGACCGCTGCCAGGTTGTTGATGTTTACCTCAATAATGTCGGTCCACCTGTTTTTCGGGGCAAACTCCTCCAGGTAAACAGCAGTGGCCACACCCACGGGAAAAGACAGCAGCAGGGTGACGATCAGGGTATAAAAAGATCCGGTAACCGCACCCAGGATGCCTGCCTGTTCAGGTTCCCGGGAATCGCCTGCTGTAAAAAACGTGGTGTTGAACCGTTTTTCGATCCGCCCCTGCTCCTGGAGCCTGTCAATCCAGGAGAGCTGGTTATCTTTGATCCTGCGCTCAACCTCAGGCACATCCCTGGGGATATGGCCTTTTATCAGCATGTCCACATCATCGTTTGCAGGCACCCACAACTGGATGGTCGATCCGATCATCTGTTGGTTTTTCCGGACAAAATCCTGCAGCTGAAAGGCTGCTCCCGAACTGATCATTTCATATAACCTGCGTTTTTCCGCCCTGGTTTTCACCCCGGGAAACATATCCCTGAGGGAATTTTTCACCATTGCCTGATAGTTGGCATCCTGCAGGGCCTGGGCATCAATGTCATCAGGATCCAGGAAAATATCCAGCTGGACAAAGGTCTGCTGGAAAGCGGTATATCCGTTGGCTGTGATGCTGATGAAAAGCATGGACAAAAAAGCCATGGAAAGGAGTATGGCTGTTATGCCATACAGCCGGAACCGCTTCTCAGCTTTATAGCGCCTGGAAAGCCCTTTGCCGACAATATCCATTGTCCGCACGGATGCTGTTTGTTTCTGCATGTTGCTATCGGTACTGCCGGCATGGCCGGTATTGGAATGGTTATTCATACTGCTCCCTGTATTTCCGCACCACCACCAGGGCGATGACATTCAGGATCAAAGTGATGACAAAAAGCATCAGACCCAGGGCAAAAGCAGCCAGGGTCTTGGGGCTGTCAAATTCCTGGTCCCCCACCAGAAGGGTTACAATCTGGACCGTCACCGTGGTAACGGTATTCAGGGGATTTGCCGTCAGATTGGCAGCCAGGCCCGCTGCCATGACCACGATCATGGTCTCGCCGATGGCCCGGGACACCGCCAGCAGCACACCACCGACTATACCGGGCAGTGCTGCAGGCAGGACAACCAGGCGCACTGTCTCACTGTGGGTGGAACCAAGGCCCAGGGCGCCGTCACGCAGGGACTGGGGAACCGCATTGATCACATCATCTGAAAGAGAGGACACAAAGGGAATAATCATTATTCCCATGACCAGCCCGGCGGCCAGGGCACTTTCCGAGGATACATCCAGACCCACGGACACCCCTGCGTTGCGGATCAGGGGGGCCACCACCAGTGCGGCAAAAAATCCGTATACCACCGTAGGAATACCTGCCAGAATCTCCAGCAGCGGCTTGGCAACGGCCCTGAATTTTTTTCCGGCATACTCGGACAGGTAAATGGCGGACATCAGACCAATGGGAACCGCCACACACATGGCAATGGCTGATATGAGCAGGGTACCCATGAAAACCGGAACAGCGCCGAAAGCCCCGGAAGATCCCACCTGGTCAGCACGGATGGCCATTTGGGGACTCCAGTCCAGCCCAAAAATAAATTCATGTAAGGGAACAATCTTGAAAAACCGGATGGCTTCATACAAAACAGACAATACAATGCCGATGGTGGTGAATATGGCGATGGTGGAGCAGGCGATAAGCAGGTATTTGACCGTGGTTTCCACATGGTTCCGTGCCCGCAGCTTTGGAGAAATTATTTTCTGCACCCAAAAAATCCCTGCAATGGCAATGGTGGTGACCATCACTGCCAGTGCTGCCTGGCTGATGGTATTAAGCCGGGTGTAATGATCGGCTGCCGCCTGGATAGCCGGGCTGATCTCCTCCGGGACAATATGGCCGTAAACAAGGTTCCGGATATCATTGATCACAAGGCCCAGCCGGTCTGCCGGCATGGCCTGCATATCAGAGGGCAGACCGGCAATCACCAGGTGGGTGATCACACTGGATTCAAAAATTTGCCAGAAACAAAAAACAATCAGGGCTGGAAGAGCGCACCAGATTCCAGCCAGGGCACCATAATAGGTGGGCCTGGAATGGAGTATCTGTTGCCCCCGGCCGCTGGCACCGGCAAGAGCAAAGGCCCGCCTGCGGCCCAGAAAATATCCGCCGGCAGTGAGCATCAGCAAAACCAGAAGCAGGTTGGATGAAGACATGGATAACCTTACAATTAAAAGATTGTTCACTAAACTGGCTGTGAAAATACAGATCTTTTATAAGGTTTTGTTTAACAAATGATGAGCAAACCATTAGAAAATGGTTAGAACCCCATTATTGGAAAGATAACTGTCTTGAATAACTAAAAAGAGTTGGCGTGAAAATAGATTTTTATCGAAAAAAAAGATGTGCTGAACCCGGAGAGTCAGGAGCTTGAAGAAATCTTTTCTTCCAGTTGTTTGATCAGCACCTCAAAGGGATCAGAATCCAGTATCCGGGCAAACTGGGACCGGTAGTTTGCCACCAGGCTTACCCCTTCAACCACCATATCATACACCCGCCACTGGCCGCCGGCTGCTGCATACATTCTGTAATCAATGGGGATTTCAATGGCCTCGCTCACGACAATTGTGTTGATCTGCGCTTTATTATTTCTGACCTGTTCTTTAACATAGCGCACTTTTTCATCATTATATGCTTCAATTTTTGCCACATATGTTTCTTCCAGCAGCCGGGAAAACAACTGAACAAAGGTTTCCCGTTCTGCGGAAGTTCTGTCCCGCCAGTGACGGGCCAGGGAAAGCTGAGACATTTTTTCAAAATCAAACCGCGCAAAGATCACTTCTTTTAATGCCGCTCTTCTGCGGGCCGCATTGGTTTCTCCTTTGAAAGTGTCATCTTCCAGAATTTTTATAATACTGTCAATGGTCGCTTTGAGCTGGTCCCGGGCCGGAGATGCTTCCACGTTTCCGACAGCAAAAAACAATACAAAAATTGTCACTAAAATGGGTCTGGCAATCAGATGGTGCATATCAGATTTCTTTCATATTTTTTTCAGTTATGGCTTCAAAAGCCTGGTGTACATTTTCATGAATGGTGAACACATTGTCCAGTTTGGTTAAAGAAAGGGCATTATATACAGTATCTCCAAGGCCGGCCAGAATAAATCGACGGTTCTGCTCTTTGCTCCACTGCAGCCCTTCCACCAGGGTGGCTATGCCGGAACTGTCCATAAAGGAAACATTGGTCAGGTCCACAACAACAGCGGTGATATCCTTTTTAAAAAACCTGGCCAGTGTATCTCTCAGGCTGGGGGAGGTATACATATCCACTTCTCCCTGCACCTGGACCAAAACAGTATTTTTCTTTTCCGTGATTTTTATGTCAAACTGCATTGCCCATCTTCTAAGTATCAGGATATTTCTTATTTATCAAAGAGATATTTATTGACCAATTCCTCGATGCTGATGGCAGATTCCGTGTCCATGAGCACATCATTGTCTGAGAGATACGCTTCAGACCAGCCTGGTGCCAGTTTGATGAACTTGTCACCGATGATACCCTTGGTCCGGACCGAAGCAATGGTATCATCGGAAATTTTGGTGCTGTTTCGAATCTCCATCAAAACCCGGGCCTCGTTTTCTTCCAGGCGGATCTGTTTGACTTTGCCCACCGGGACCCCTGCAATTTCCACGGACGCTCCGGGTTCAAGGCCTTCCACCGACCTGAAACTGGCTTCAACGGTATAGGTGTCAGCCCCGAACAGTGCAACCCCGCCCAGGTTAACGGAAAGATACACCAGACAGGCCATTCCCAGAACCATGAACACCCCCACCGAGATTTCTGTTTTTCTGCCGTACATGAATGATATTACAACCTATAGCAATAAAGATGTCAAGATATAATCCACCACCAGAATGGACAGGGATGTCACCACCACAGACCGGGTGGTTGCCTCACTCACCCCTTCGGTGGTGGGCCGGGCAGTGAATCCCATAAAACATGCGATCCAGGAGATCAGCAGGCCAAAGCACAAAGATTTGATTACCCCGCCGTAGATATCGGCAAAAGTGACCGCTGTGATCATTTTGCCGAAATATGCCCCCTCATTGATCCCGAGCAGCTGCACCCCCACCAGATATCCGCCCATGATGCCCACCACATCAAAAAAAGCGGTCAACAGCGGCAAAGAAATGATACCGGCCAGAATTTTCGGACTTATCACATATTTGACAGGTTCAATGGCCATCATTTCCAGGGCCGGGAACTGATCGGTTATTTTCATGATACCGATTTCTGCGGCTATGGCAGATCCGGCCCTTCCAGTCACCATAAGGGCACACAAAACAGGTCCCAGCTCCCGGATTATGGAAAGGGCCACAGCAGACCCTAAAAGGGCCTGGGCCCCGAACTGGGTCAGGGTATGGTAGCCTTGCAGCGCCAGCACCATCCCTGTGAACAGGGCGGTGACAAATACGATCAAAAATGATTTTGATCCAATAAATTCGATTTCCTCAAGTAACCGTGAGATCCGAAACGGCCGCTGGAAAGCCTGAAAAACCGCAAGAAATAAAAACACCCCGCTTCTGCCCACAACCTGTACCCAGGACAGTGCAGCCCGGCCCATGAAAGCAACCATATCAAGGTTCACAGCATTTTTCCTGTTGTTTTATCATTGTCGGTCAAAAGCGCGTCAATATAACTGGTGTCAGAGCGGGTAAAAGCAATGGGGCCTTCAGGGGACCCAGTGATAAACTGCACCACCCGCTCATCAGTACTGTTCTGAATCTGTGCCACGGTTCCCTGGGCAATGATGTCTCCGTAATAGAGAATAATGATTTTATCGGCAATTTTGAAACTGGATGCAATATCATGGGATACCACCACCGAGGTAATGCCCAGCTTGGCGTTCATATCCTTGATCAGTTTGCCGATCACGCCGGTGGAAATAGGATCCAGGCCGGAGGTGGGTTCATCATAAAAAATCACCTTGGGATCCATGACAATGGCCCGGGCCAGACCCACCCGTTTCATCATCCCCCCGGACAGCTGGGACGGCATCAGGTGCTCAGTTCCCCGCAGTCCCACCATTTCAAGTTTCATGGTAACGATATTCTTAATGACGTTGTCTGCGATTCTGGTGTGTTCACGCAGGGGAAACGCTATGTTTTCATAAATGTCCAGGTAATTGAACAGGGCAGATCCCTGGAAGAGCATGCCCATTTTCTTTCTCTTCTCATACAGCGTCTTTTTGGTGGCACGCGTCAGGTCCATGCCGTCAAAGAACACCGATCCACTGTCCGGTTTTTCAAGGCCGGTTATCTGGCGCAACAGCGTGCTTTTACCGGACCCGCTTCCCCCGAGGATCACTGTCACCTTTTTTTCTTCGAACCGGCAGCTCACGTTGTTGCAGGCAACGATTTTGCCATAGGTTTTGACAAGGTTTTCAACACGTATCATAGGGCATAAATAGCGTACCGGTTTTGGGGTGTCAACGATAATCCTTTGGCAAATGTGGATCTGTTCGTGCCGGTGTGAGATTGACAAACATGACCAGGATGGATATACATCAATCAATACAAGAAAAAACAAGCTGACCCGGTCAAGTTTCCAGGTCAGCCTGAAAACCGGGCAGCCTATGACAGATACCCTGACCACAAACCCTGAACACCTTATCCTGAGTATTCCATCTCACCCCAGGTATCTGCAGCTGGTAAGGGGGGTGTTTAAAAAAATTGGCGCCATTATGGATCTGCCCGGAACCGAGGCAGAAAACATTATCCTGGCGGTTGACGAGGCCTGTGCCAATGTTATCAAACACAGCTACATGAACCAGCCCCATGGAAAAATAAACCTGTACCTGGAAATTCTTCCCGCAAAACTGCATGTCACCATTGAAGACTTTGGTTGTAAAAGTGATCCTGCCAGAATGCATCCCAGGGATATCGATGATATCAAACCAGGCGGACTCGGTTTACATATCATTGATTGTGTAATGGATTCCGTGCATTTTGACTGCTCTTCCAAAACCCGGAACCAGCTGAAAATGGTCAAGCGGTTTGATCATAACAAAAACCCATGATCCGTTTTTACGCCGGATCATGGATCAAATTATATTCACAGGCTAGGCACTTTTTCTTTTTTGCCCAAGGACATTTTCAATCACTGCCCTGGAAAACGGGAGGGAAATATTTTTTGTTTTGGTGGCATCAGGCTTCTTGCTGGGTTTGTGGCTGGATCCGCTGAAAGAAATTGTGGTTTTATCGCTGAACTGTATCTGGTAATTGGGACGAATGCCCTTTCCTGTGGTGCCCAGGCATACGGTAGATGCTTCATCGGTTCCCATATTCTGGAAAACTTTTTCCAGAAAAGGGGTGGCAAGTTCACCCAGCCGCTCCTCATCCCAGACAATGCCGGGTTTGCCCGCTTTTCTGGAAGCTGCGGCCTTGGGTTTCAATTTGCGGATAAGTGTGGACAGATTCTTGAGTTTGAGCCCCAGATTCTTGACAGAACGCTTCTGGATCTCCCCTTCTGCCTGGGGTTTGAGAATGTCCAGCCGTTCATGCACCTTTTCATATCCTTCTTTGGATTCTTCCAAAGCTTTTTTGTCAATCAGAGCATAAACATTTCTGCACATGCGGTTTATTTCCTGTCTGGATTCTCGGAATTTATCAGGCTCCATTCCTTTTTCTCCTTGTCAAAATATTTGGATCATGCCGGGCCATCCTTATTACAGGCCCGGCCAATTTTTCTATCATACATTGATTCTGCTCCAAATTCAAGGAGTTGGGAAAAAACCCGGAACAGCAGATATTTTCAGGCAAATCCAGCCAAAAGTCCCAGGACCTGGTCGATATCTTTGGGTGTATGGCAGGCATTGATCTGAAACCGAATGGTTTCATCTCCTTTGGGCACCACCGGGAAGGTCAACCCCACCACCAGCACCCCGTTATCACAAAGATATGTGACAAGTTCATGGGTTCTGGCGGTATCCCTGACCATCAGCGGTACCACCGGGTGGGGTCCTGGAATGGATTCCATGCCAAGCCTGTCCAGGCCCTGGCGGAACCGGGCAGTTTGCTCTTTCAGGTGTGCCAGAAGGTTTTTCCCCTGGCGGCTGTCGCAGATATCGATTGCTTTGACAGCAGCTGCGCAGTCAGCCACGCTCAGGGGATTGGTGTAAATATAGGTATCTGCTTTCTGGCGCACCGCCTCCACAAGGGTCTGGCTGCCGGCGATGAACCCGCCGTTTACACCGAAGGCCTTGCCGAATGTCCCCACCACCACATCAGGCCAGGCATTGCAGAACTCAGGGGTTCCCCGGCCGGTATCCCCGAATGCGCCAATGCCGTGGGAATCATCCACCACCGTTATCACACCGTCTTTGAACCTGTCTTCATAGCTTTTGCAGATACGGACAATCTCGTGTATGGGGGCACAATCCCCCCGCATGCTGAAGATGCCGTCGAAAACCACCACCACCCGTTCCATTTCCGGGGCAACGGCATCCAGGCAGCGTTTCAGATCTGCCATATCATTGTGCGCAAAAATCCCCTTGTTGGCTTTGGGCACGTTGCTGATGCGCATGGCACGGATGATGCTGTTGTGGTTCAGCTGATCCCCTATCCAGTGGGTCTTTTTGCTGGAAATGGACAGGGCCAGTCCGCAATTGGCTGTATAGGCGGAGTTGAAAATCTTTGCCCCGGGCTTGTTTACAAACCTTGCAATGCGTTCTTCCAGGCGCACATGGTGAATAAAGGTACCGTCGATGAACCGGACAGCCCCGGGGCCCACCCCGAAATTCCGGGTGGCCGCATCTGCCGCCTGGATCAGTTCCGGATGGTTGGACAATGACAGGTAGGCGTTGGAGTTGAACCGCATGAATTTTTGGGAACTGTCAGCCAGCCGGTATCTGGGCCCTTTTTCATCTTTGGGCGGTATATATGCTTCGATAATCCTTTCCGGTGATTTGGTTCTTCCCTCTGCTTTCAAAGAAGACAGCTCCTGTTCCAGGCTGATATCGAGTTTATCTGTGCTCATTTTTATTTCTCCAAACGCATGATCAATAGGATTAGCACCCATTCTGCCGGCACGGCCAGGGTGTTTGGCAGATAACATTTATCATCTTTATTATATGAAAGCCATCAGTACTCAGCTAACAGCTAACAGCTTTATTTTCTGTGGTCTCTCAGGCCATGATTGTTTATTGGTCACTCTGTGCGGGTCCAGTCCAGAATGACTTTTCCTGATTCTCCGGACCGCATGGCGGCAAACCCCTGTTCAAACTGTGTATACGGGAACCTGTGGGTGATCAGGGGGGTGATGTCCAGACCGCTCTGGATCATGGATGTCATCTTGTACCAGGTTTCATACATCTCCCTGCCGTAAATGCCCTTGATGGTCAGCAT
>JAWOEP010000434.1:0-6616 GCA_046482705.1 Desulfotignum sp. | reverse complement strand
CCGAACACTTTTCCCTTCATGTCGTCCAGGCTTTTAATACCGCTGT
Source organism: Desulfotignum sp. (assembly GCA_046482705.1). GTDB lineage: Bacteria > Desulfobacterota > Desulfobacteria > Desulfobacterales > Desulfobacteraceae > Desulfotignum. The sequence goes on along the minus strand of JAWOEP010000434.1, from coordinate 6,570 downwards.
CCACCCGGGCAAATCCGATGGCGTGATATCCGAATGATCCGTCTGTGTTTATCTTGGTGAGCACCGGTTCCACCGCATCCGGGTTGGTCAAAAACACCTTGGAATAACCGGATGCCCCCAGCCAGGCCATGTCCAGGTTTCCGCCCAGAAGCCCCTCGATCACCCCGTTGTAATCAGCCGGAGCGTATATTTTGGTGGGAACCCCCAGCAACTGTTCTGCTTTTGCACGCAGACATTCATTGGACCGCAGCCGGTCCGAGGCGTTTTCACCCCCGAGAATACCGATGCGGAATTCTGTGATGGTTTCTTCGGCCATGACTCCTGTAACAGAAATCAGGACCGCCAGAAGTCCAACAACAAACAGTTTTGTCTGCTTCATCCATGTCAACCCCTTCATGTGTCTCTCCTTTAATTTGTTTGGTTTCAAAAGGTTATTTGACCAGCGTCATTTCAACTGCTGCATGCCATAAAACCATTTGTTTGTTCATGTTATATTAGGCAGAAGTTATGATTGTATTTTAAAAAAGTATTCCGGCGGCCTTACAAAAAAACAACACAATGCAAACATGCTTTTATTGAATCGCTGTTATGGTGCGGTGAATAAAAAATCATATCCATATAAAGGAATATAAACGCCATGACACAAACCAGTGGGTTCCAGCAGAACATCCAGCAGGCTTTCCAGAAACAACTGGCCAGTCACCGGAGGGCGGTGCCGGCAAAAGCGTGCATTAAAATCGATCTGCACTGTCATGACTGCAACTCTGATGTGACAGACGAGCTTCTGGGCAGAATTCTGCGGTTTCCGGAAACCTGGCTTCAGACAGAGGACCTGGTTGCCTGTCTTGCGGAAAACCGGTGCAATGCCGTCACCATCACCAACCACAACAATGCCAGGTCCTGCTGGGATCTTTTGGAAAAGGGCCGGGATGTCCTGCCGGGCGCAGAATTCACCTGCTATTTCAAAACATTCAATACCCATCTGCATGTGCTGGCCTACGGTTTCACCCCGGCCCAGGAGGAAACACTCAATGGGTTGAGAAACGATATTTTTGCGTTTATCAGCTATGCGGCAGACCAGGATATTCCGACCCTGCTGCCCCACCCCCTGTATGTCCATGCCGGCAAAGGCCGGCCCGACCCTGCCATGTTCGAGCAGCTGGTGCTCATGTTCGACCGGTTTGAGGTGCTCAACGGCCAGCGGGATGTATGGCAGAACCTGCTGATCTGGGAATGGCTGGACAGCCTCACCGAAGAACAGATCGATCTGTGGCAGAAAAAACACGGGATCCGGGCCGCAAATTTCTGCAGATCCATTTATAAAAAGCAGGTGACCGGGGGGTCTGATGACCATATGGGCCTTTTTGCCGGTACCTGCGGTACCTGGATGCATGTGCCGGAACTGGAGAACAAAACAAGACAAACCCCCATGTCCCAGCTGGCCCTGGAAGCCCTGCGGTCCGGTACACTGCATCCCTATGGCAGTGTCACCATTCATGAAAAGCTCAATATCGCCTTTATCGATTATCTTTCCCAGATCGCATTGCACATGAAAGAACCCGGCCTTATGCGCATGTTTCTTCATAAGGGGAGTCTGCGGGACAAACTGATCTGTCTGGGTTTCAGCAATGCCATGCAGGAATTGCGGCGCCACCGGTTCACCCTGTTTTTTTTCAAATCCTTTCACGAGGCACTGCACGGCAGGCGGCCCAGCCTGATGAGCCGCTTCAGGGTCACACCGGATTTCAGGCCTTTGATCCGGAAAATCGATGAGATTGCCCGGGCAAAAAGCCGGTCCAGAGACCTGTATTTCGATCTGCTGAAAACCGGCTCTTCCCGGATGTTCACCAGTCTGAACCAGATCATTGCCAGGCGCATCAAAACCCAGGCCGCGCAACTGAAAGACCTGGACATTACCCGGGCCGAAGATACCGCAGATCTGATCCGCAAATGTGAGATCCCTTCCCACTTCCGGGCATTGTTTGAAAAAGAGGCGGACCCGTCTTTTGATCACGGATCCCGGATCAATGTGTCGGAATTTTTCGACACCCTGTCATTTCCGGTGCTGGCCTGGGCCGTCATTGCAGGGGCATCCCTGCTTTCCACCCGGGTACTCATGGGCCAGCGGGAGTTTGTGAACGGGTTTGCCCGGGCCATGGGCAGGCATACCCATCCCCGGCGGGCCCTGTGGCTCACCGATACCCTTTGTGACAACAACGGGGTATCTGCCTCTTTGTCCAGAAAGCTGGCATTTATCCAGGCCCATGACATGCCTGTTGATTTTCTCATCTGCCACGACCGGATAAAGCCGGCACCCCATTTAACGGTGGTACCGCCTGTGGGCAATTTTGCTTTTCCCGGTTATCCGGACCAGGTATTTTATGTGCCGGACCTGCTTGCGGTGAAAGAGATATTTATCCAGGGTGGTTATGACCGGATCATCTGTTCAACCGAACTGCTTATGGGTCTTGTTGCCCTGTTTCTCAAACATGCCATGGCCGTGCCGGTGTATTTTTTCATGCATACGGACTGGCTGGAATTTTTCAAATACACCACCCGGCTGTCACCTCCGGGTATGGACCGGCTCCGGCGGACCCTGCGGGCATTCTACCGCCAGTGTGACCATATTTTTGTGTTGAACCAGGACCATTTTGACTGGCTGGTAGGACCGGCCATCGCTTATGATGCAGCCCGGGTCTACAAAACCGCCCACTGGGTGGATGACAAGTTTTATCCCCGGCCCGGAAAGCGGCAGCGCTTTTTCAAGGGACAGATATCTGACACTGACATCGTGTTGCTGTATGCAGGACGGCTGAGCGAGGAAAAAGGGGTGTTTGACCTGCCGGTGATCCTGGAACATCTGGGTGAAAAAGCCGCAAATGTAAAACTGGTGATCGCCGGCACCGGCCCTGCACAGGACCGGCTGAAAAAGCGTCTGCCAAACGCGGTTTTCCTCGGGTGGGTGGACAAAGAACAGATGCCGGAACTGTATTCCACAGTGGACCTGCTGGTGCTGCCGTCCCGGTTCGATACTTTCGGCAATGTCATCCTGGAGGCGATGAGCTGTGGGGCGGCTGTGGCTGCCTATGCGGAAAAAGGACCGCTGGACATCATCCAGACACAGCAAAACGGCATTCTGGCCGATGACATCACCGGTCTGGCCGCCGGCATTGCCTGTTTTGTAAATGATGCCGCTCTGCGCAGAAATCTGAAGGAAAACAGCCTTGTCCGGGCAAAGGCATTTTCATCTGAAGCTATTTTTTACCGGTTTTTAACCAATCTGGGACTGGCAGCAGTCAGCCGCTGTTTTGACAACGCCGCCCCGTCGGTTAAAAAATCACACGCCGCATAGCAGCATCTGGCCGTAGAATACACAGTAACCCAGCGCTGGGAAGCCTCAAAAATCAGTATAATCGCAGCGATAAATCGGGGCCGGTTTCTCAAAAATAGGGCAGGGACTGCTTTTTTTCAATTTCCTCAAGGGCTTTGATGGAAAGGGTGGCCCAGGGCAGAACTTCCAGGCGTCTTTCATCGATGGGTTCGCCGGTGAGTTCACAATAGCCGAATCCGCCATCTTCAATTCTTTCCAATGCCCTTTCGATCTGGGTGATCAACACATCACAGCGCCGGGAAAAATCGATCTCCTTTTCAATGTTGCTCATCAAGATACTCTGGTCCACCACATCCGCATGCTTCATTTTCAGGCTGCGGATATTTTTTTTAATGTCAGTCCGTTTCCGGACCAGCTCCTGTTGTTTGGCCAGCAGTTTTTCTTTGAACAAGGACAGTTTTTCATTGTCCAGGCAAGGAATGAAAATGTGGTTCATATCTGTTGATGACGGCAGTAAACTGTTCATGGCAGACTCCTGATAAAAAATTTGACATACCTTGTATGTAACCCGGTACCGTTATGCCGGTATTATTGCAGTATTAAAAATGGATTAAATCCGTGTTTTTTCCACATGAAAGAAGATGCTGGATCCCGTGACCACGCTTTTCCCGGTGTGGAGAAAGGCGGCGACCCAGACTCCCTGAACAAAAAGCACCATCCAGGGATTCCAGAGGGCGGATACCGCCTCATGAAGGCGGGGAAGGGGCAGGCTGGTGCCCACCGGCAGCAAGAGGGCCATGGTACCGGCACAACCGAAGGTGGCCAGGGCCATGATCTGGTAGGCAGAGATGGTCAGGCCGCCTCGGAAATCCGCCCGGAGAAATTCGGAAACAAACCGCCATATCTGGGTGACAGCCAGGGTGACCAGAAAAGCAAACCGAAAGTATCCGTTCAGAAACAGGGCTATGCCAGCCAGCCCGGCCACGGTATACAGGGTTGCCGTGATAATCTGCACGGGCACTACCTTTTGCCCGTCATACCCGGCGGCATAGGTGATTTTTTTCAAAGGACCGGTAAACACCAGGTAAAACCGGGAAAACAGTTTTTGCATAAAGGGATGGCACTGGTCAAGGGGTTTGCCGTAGCAGCAACCGAAGCTGAGACAGGCCAGGCGGCCAAGACCTTCTCCGAATGCATAGGCAATGGATACCGCAGACAGCAGCACCATCGGCTGCACAGGACCAGCCATGATCGGTCCCGGGATCCGGTTGATCAAAAACACCAGCACAGGTGATACCAGGATGCCGGCAAACACGGCACCGCCCACGGTCAGGGTGCCTTTCTTTTTTTCCACTATCCGGGCGATGATCCTGGAGGCGGGCAGGCATACGGCAAGCACGCCGGCGACAAACAGGCACACCCCGGGCAGGGGGATCCGGGCCGCAGTGGCGAGGACCAGAAACAGGATAACGGCAAAGGTATAAGCATTGGCGGACAGCAGCCCGTAATAGGTGAGATTGCGGCCCTGCCATCCTGAGCCGGTTTTGTGCCGGGGCAACACCGCCATGATCTGCCATTTTTCCCGGGGAAGGAATCTGAATCCCCACCATAACGATCCTGCCACCATCATTGACAAACCTGTTATAAAAATGATCTGCTCCATCAGACTGCCTTTCCTATGGTTTCTCTGACCTGGATATCGGTTTCCACCAGCGGAATGCAAAAATGGGTCGAGAAACGGGTTTTCACATCACAGCGCCGGGTGTTTTCAAGAAGATCCCGGCAGAACCGGATGCGGTTTTTTTGATATACCAATACCACCGTGGAACTGCCGGGCCTGAAAAGGCTTTTGGGCTGCCCTTTTTTAAGGAACACGCCCTGCTTTACCGGCATGACCGGATCATACCGATCCGGACTGTAGCACTGCACGATGCGGCCGATCATCAGGGCCACAATTTCCACCATGGCAACCAGACCCACACCGGAACCGTCTGCCACATCCGTGTCAATAATGGTCACCACCCGGCGGTTTTTGGAGTACGGGGTGAACGACCGCACCACGGCCCCGGGGTTGCAGGAATGGTATTGGCCGTTGATTTCATAAATATCCACCACCTTTCCCGATACCGGAACATGGTTGTAGTGGTACTTGTCCGGTGTCAGGCGGAACACGGCATAATCCCCGTGTCTGAATGCCCTGCGCCACCGGGCCCTGTCCATTCCGATCAATTCGTCATACTGAAAGAATTTTTCCTTGATGAACAGGTCGCCGGTATCTGCAAAAGAGCCTGTCAGGACCCGGGCATCTGCCGGCGACACCACAGCCCCGGGATCATCTGTCATGGGCCGGCATTCCCAGAACCGGATCCGGCGTTCAAAAAATTGGCGCAGGGTGTTCAGCCTGTCCACCGGCCCGTATATGTCTCCGGCAGGGATGCCCATGCGGTGCAGGAACCCGGCAGGATCTGAGATGTTTTTTTTCAGGGGCAGGTCGTAGCTGAGAAATCCCAGCAGAGCCGAAGCCCTGGCAGATACCAGAAGACGGAACATGGCAGGGGCATTCTCCCGGATTACGGAATACAGGGTGCAAATGGTCCGGTCATGCAACAGGGTTTCCGTTTTGATCCCGGTGCTGCCCCGCTGGATATACTGGTGGATATGTTGGGTCATGGTGCAGGGGACTTGTCTTTACAGGGGTTCATTCTGGCTGGTCTCCAGTCCCACGTATAAAATGATCAAAAAAATCAGTTTTTTTGTGTTTTCCACGGAAAGGGTGCGGCTCATCAGGGGCATTTTCACACTGGTTAGAAAAATATCCAGATCCAGGTCAGGAAGAATGGTGCGGATGATATCCTTGAAAGCCGGCTCCCTGAAACTGGCCCACAGATCCATTCGGGTAAATTCATTGATCAGCATCTTGAATCCCTCTGTCATGTGCCGGCTGCAGAGGATATCCCGGTAATAGGTTTCCGCATGCCGGTTAAAGGTGTCTCCGGCGTAGTGCATGGGATTTTTTTTCTTCTGGGTCTGTAAAATGCCGGTGACCAATTTTCCGCCGGCGGACCGGGTGTCAGGAGAGTTGATACGGCCCTGGAGGTCGGACAGCGCGGCCTGCATGCGGAAAGAGTCGGCCAGAGCCCTGGCGTCGGTTTTCAGGGTATCGATCAGGGCCTGTTTGTAATCAAAGAGTTTGATCCGGGTATAGCCAGGATACCGCCGGCTTTTGCGTGTGTTGGGAA
>JAWOEP010000349.1:0-3839 GCA_046482705.1 Desulfotignum sp. | reverse complement strand
TTTTTACCCACTGCCGTATGGCCACCATGGCCGATGGACATTACGGCATTATGGAAAATGCGGCCCTGGCCGTATATGGAAAAAAGATTGCCTGGATCGGGCCCATGGATGCCCTGCCCGAAACCCTCGGCACCACCTGGGTGACAGACTGCCAAAACCTTTGGATACTGCCCGGGTTTGTGGACTGCCATACCCATCTGATCTGGGCAGGTTCCCGGGCCAAAGAATTTGAAATGCGCCTGGCCGGGGCATCGTATGCAGACATTGCAAAGGCCGGGGGCGGTATTTTTTCCACGGTCAGGGCCACCAGGGCTGCTGGCGAAGATATGCTGTTCGACCTGGCTGCCGGACGGATGGCCCATCTGCTGACCCAGGGCATCACCACTGTGGAAATCAAATCCGGATACGGTCTGGATCTGGATACGGAACTTAAAATGCTAACTGTGGCAGGCAGGCTGCAGAAATCCTGCCCCCAGCAGGTGGAAGCCACCTTCCTGGGTGCCCATGCCCTGCCCCCGGAATTTGCCGGCAGAGCAGATGATTACATCAGGCAGGTCACTGAGGTCATGCTGCCCGGGGTAAAGGACCAGGGCATTGCCACAGCCGTGGATGTGTTCTGTGAAAATATTGCCTTTTCCCGGGAACAGACCCGGCAGGTGTTTGAAAAAGCCCTGGACGCTGGCTTTGCCATCAAGCTGCATGCCGAACAATTATCTGATTCAGACGGCACTGCCCTGGCTGCACAGCTGGGGGCCCTGTCCTGCGATCACCTGGAATACCTGTCTATAAAAGGTGTCCGGAAGATGGCAGCCCATGGCACGGTGGCGGTGCTGCTGCCGGGTGCATTTTACTATCTCAGAGAAACCCGTGTGCCGCCGGTGGATTCTCTGCTGCAGATGAACGTTCCCATGGCCGTGTCCACAGACCTGAACCCGGGTTCCAGCCCGGTACACAGCATGCTTTTGGTACTGAACATGGCCTGTCTGCTGTTTGGCCTGACCTGTGAACAGGCCCTGGCCGGGGCCACCATCCATGCAGCAAAAGCCCTGGGCCTGGCAGACTGCAAAGGCAGCCTGGCACCGGGAAAAGATGCGGATCTGGTAATCTGGGATGTGGATTCCCCGGCGGATCTGTGTTATCCTGCCGGCATCACCCCGGTAAAAATGGTTGTCACAGGCGGAGAAACCGCATATACCCGGATGTGACAATTTCCCTTTTATGGTGCGAGGCAGGTTGTGGCTGATGTTATTTTCTTTGGTGTGCAGGCGGTGTTTGCCGGAACCGGTATTTTTTTCATACTTTTGGCTGTTTCTTCCTTTTATGAAAAAGAAATTCGGGCCGCCGGCATCTGCCTTGGGTTTTTACTGGTATGGTGTCTTTTGTGGGCATTTGTTATCTCCTGTGATTCTGCGGTACTGAACCTGGTGATTTTCACAGGGGCCCTGGTGGCGGCCCTTGTTTCGCTGGTCCGGTTTTTCCCTGGAAAAGTGCAGATGCGGGATGCATCAGCAGCACGGCAATTTGATGAACGGGACCATATGTTTGCCAGAAACAATCTGAAAAACCATCCGGACCTGGCGGATATCTATTATCAACTGCGCCCGGAAAACCGGTCTTGTGACCGGCAGATCCACAAAAAACCGGATTTCGGTGACCCGGATCAGGTGTACTACGATTTTTATACCACTCCCTGCTATGAAGCCGCCTTTGCATACCTGCACCAGACCATACCCGCTGCCACAGGAACACCGGCCGGTCCGCCCAGGAAGGTGGACCCCGGCCGCATCTGCCGCATCATCTGCGATCTGGTCCGGTTTTACGGCGGGTGTGACACCGGATTCATAAAGCTGGCCCCTCACCCCTCATACCTCATACCTCATAACTCATAACCAAATGGAGAGCATTATGTGTGAATCAAACGTATATCTGAAAGAAAACGGCACGGAAAAACTGATCATGGAAAATGTGGCAGCCATCACCCCGGCAGGTGAAAACCAGTTTATTCTCAAGGGGCTTTTGGGTGAGCAGCAGCAGGTCTCCGGGATTATAGAAAACATAAATCTTATGGGACACAAGATCATTCTCAAAGCCTTGTAATGACGCGGTTTGCACAATATCTGGCAGCCCTTGCATCAGCCAATGACCTGGAAGACGGGATAGAATGGCTGTTTTTTCCGGGCATGCTGCCTGAAAGCAACCGCAAGTGGTGGGGGGATTTTACCAACCGCCATGCCGCCCATGAAGGCATTGACATCTGTTTTTACAAAAACCGAAATAAAAGATTTTGCTCCCTTGGGCCGGGGGCAGCGATTCCTGCCTGGTCTGCCGGCACCGTGGTGAATGTGTGTGAAGATTTTCTGGGCCGCACCCTGGTTGTGGAACCAAAAAACTTTTTGGGCACTGCCACCCGGGTGGTGGAGGTGTTTTCCCACCTGGACCCCTGCGAGGGCATTGCCATTGGTACGCAGGTGGCAGCCGGCCGGATCATTGCCCGCACATCTGACACCAGTGCCATCGGATCCGTGCTTCTGCCCCATCTGCATTTGTCCTGTATTGAAGTTCTGCAGCAGATGCCGGTGCAGTCTCTGGACTGGTCTTTGTTTCCTTTTCGTGAAAAAGTCAACCTGCTCAACCCGGTTTTCATGTAAGCTGCGGTGCGCAAGGAATGAAAAGGCAAGATCCAAAGCGCAGCCGTGTTCAACTGAATATTTGCTATAGCAGCATGCGCTTCTACGGGGAGCCCCTGGTGATGTCCTGTGAACGGACCGTCAGCGTCGGAGGGGGCCTGGTAAAAGATGCCGGGATGGTTTTCAACCAGAGGACGGGATGCCGCACTTCATTGTTCGTATGTAAACCGGCCCCCGCAGACCTCGGGCCGGGCACAGGACACCACCAGGGGCGGGCCCCGGGACAGCGTGCTGCACAGAGCGATCGAAAGCCCGGCATGCTTATGGCAAATATCCAGTGCGCCGCAAAAAATCCAAGTAGGGTATTGACCTGTTTTACACAAGATGATATATATTTTTGGTTAAATTTCGGAGGAGTGGCCGAGCGGCTGAAGGCGGCGGTCTTGAAAACCGTTAAGTGTCAAAGCTTCGTGGGTTCGAATCCTACCTCCTCCGCCACAAAAAATTGTCCCGGAGAAATGGCCGAGTGGCTGAAGGCGCTCGCCTGCTAAGCGAGTATGGGGGTAACACTCCATCGAGAGTTCGAATCTCTCTTTCTCCGCCACAGTCAAGGGTCTTCACGGTTTTGATATATCACTGTGAAGGCCTTTTTTCTTTTGGGTGGTGTCAAATTTGGGGCCAAAAAGTTTTTTATGCGGATGTGAACAGCGTTTTAAAAATGCCAGGTCATTGTGCCTATCCAGATGTCAATACCGTCATTGGGTGATGTAATGGAGGCGTCTAAATTCTCCGGGGGTGTATCACAAAAAACAGCTCTGTGGATAGACCAAATTTCAAAAAACAAAAGAGTGGACCAGTCCACCCACCAGGAGAAGCATCTAAACCAGATCTTTTGATACTGTATGGGGTTATCTGCACCTTATCAGGGTTTATGCCCAGCAGGTTTTTTACTTATGTTGCCCGTAAATGGCATGCTTTTACCCTTGACATAAAATTTGAGTAAGTTTATATCCTTCTAAAAATTGTTACAGGGGACTATTGTTGAACAAACCAGGGAATTGCCATAAACAGATGACATTAAAACAGACGCTTGAAGACAACCACACTGTATTGCTGAAAAAATGGTTCCAGGCAACCATTGATACCTATCCGGCCCAGAGCGCGAAAATTCTGGGCAAAGATGTCGACCGGTTCGACAATCCCGTGGGGGCG
>JAWOEP010000332.1:0-3706 GCA_046482705.1 Desulfotignum sp. | reverse complement strand
TCCAGTTTCGAAGGGTCCATATCAGGATATAATAAAGCCTCCTGATCAGTGATGTGATCCGCTGGCACATGACGGGTGAGGCGGGCGCGCAAACCTCGGGCATTGCCCCCCGTGAGGATTTGCAGGCCCTGGCAAAGGCGTTAGACTTGCACGGGAAAAGTTCTGTCCAGCTGGGTCATCAATCCGCCGATGGCATAGGATTTGTCGATGAGCAGCACATCACGCCGGGATTCGGCCAGATCAAGGGCAGCCCGGATTCCGCCGACACCGCCCCCGATAACCAGCACGCGTCTGTCAGGGGACAGCGCATTTTCTGAACTATTATTCTTTTGCATGAGTAACCTATATAAATTTACGGATATCCGTCAGACATCAGGCCCGGCACAAACAGACCCATACATGCAAAACGGATCTTCTCGGATTAAGTTTGCTTTCTATAGTCCTGCACTGTCCAGGATAGCCGGCAGCCGGTCTTCCCAGCCCAGAGCGGATATCTTGATTCCCCGGGAGATACCCTTGAGGGAACGGATCATCTCACCGGCGATGGCAATGCACTCGGTGTCACGGTCCTTTGATTTGCGGATCCGCCGGATCAGGTCCTCGGAAAGACGCGATCCCGGGTCGTTTATGGAAATATACCGGGCCATACCCAGGTTTTTGAGCAGAAAGACAGACGGGATAACCGGTACCTGCAAGGCGGTGAACGCCTCGATGACCTGCGTATAAAAATCCAGGTCAAACACCGGCTGAAGCATGATATAATTGGCACCTGCAGCAACCTTTTCCCGGGCCGCAGCCACCTGGTTTTTCAGCTGGTCCTCATCGGCAATGGGGGGAACCGCGATACCGGCCAGGAACTGGGGTTTGCCCCGCAGCTCAAATCCGGCCAAATCCGTGCCGCTGGTCAGAGACCGGATCATGGCCAGAATGCCCAAATCATCCAGGTCATCCACGGTTTTGGCATCCGGGTGATCCCCGTTGATCATATCTTCGGCCTTCACCACCATGAGATTGTGGATCCCCAGGACATGGGCTGCCAGAAGATCTGCCTGGAGTGCCATGCGGTTTTTGTCCCGGCCGCACACATGAATCAGCGGTTCCATGCCCTGCTGGCGCATGATTGATCCGCCTGCCAGCGCACCCAGGTGCATCACCCCGTTGTCCAGGTCCGGAATCACCACGGCATCCACCCGTGATTTCAGATATCTTACATTGGTAACCAGATCGGATATATCCACGCCCTTGGGGGTATCCATTTCAGCAAGCACCACAAATTCCCCGGACGCCAATTTTGCCTGAAAACTCATATGCACATCCTTATATTAATAGTCATCTAAAATTAAATTATCCTGCCCCCGGCACGGTCTGCATCGCTGTCACTGACCGGCCATACCGGACACGGCAAAGCATATTAGCAGAAACCATGCCATAACACAACTGAATTGGCATTCAGTTACACATGGGACACTGGTAAGGGTGTATACGGGTTTTCCCGGCAAATGTACAACAAAAACCCTTGAAGGATTGCAATTTTATTTTCGCATTTTTTCAAAAATTTGAAAAAATGCGAGACTGATGCCCCATACCACAGGGCAGGATGATGCCGCAGCTCTTTTTTTCCCGGGTTTCGGGCGTATCAGCCACGCAGCAGGGCCGGCAGTCAGCAGAAAAGCTGTCTGAAACCTGGGCATCCAGGCGGGACAAAAGTTTTCCCAAAACCAGGCCGGCCCCTGAAAAAATACCGGCCCCGGCAACATTGAGCCAGGGCATGTACGGGTTGTCACTGCCGGCAATGAGCAGGCCCGCCACCCAGATGCACCCGGCCACTGCAACCTGTATTTTTGTATGTGCCCGGAATGGAAAATCAGCCGTCCTGGTCCCTGCCTGTAAAATCTTGGATGTCAACTGCATTGGTTTGTCTCCCTTCAAAATTATATTGGTGCTTTTTTTCATCTTTTGTTGAAAAAACTAAACATCCACCCCAAAAAAAAGCCGGGACCTGTACCCCGGCACTAACATTTTCTAGCGGTATTCTCTGCAGCTCCAGATAACCTTGCCCAGAATACGCACTTTTTCGCATGCATCTTTTTCCAGATAAATAGGGGAAAAATCCGTGTTGTCACTGCACAGAACCAGCTTGTCCGGATGTTTTTCCAGGCGCTTGACCAGAATGGTGTCATCCACCCCCACAGCATAGATGGCCCCGGCCAGAATCCGGGTCTGGGACTGGTCAATGAGCACGGTATCCCCTTCTTTGATAACCGGTTCCATGGAATGGCCGAACACCTCCATGGCCACCATGCTTCTGGATGATCCTTTTTTGCCCAGCCAGGCCGCGGAAAATGCCAGGTATTCCCCTACCTGGTCATCACAGTCGAATGATCCGGAACCGGCAGACAGCCGGGCCGCCACCTTGGGAATATGTTTGAATTCAGCCTCATCTTCAGCACTTTTGTGCATAAACACCGGCCCTGTGCCGGATTCTATCCACTCTGGGTGCAGCCCGAACTGCCGGTACAGCTTGATCACCCATTTTTCCGGTATCTGGTTTTTGTTGCGGGCATGGGTGATGCCCGAGCGGTTGATACCCAGTTCCCTGGCCAGTTCAGACTGGGAACTGATGCCGGTGGCATCCTGTATGCGCTGGATCAGGCGGTCCACTTTGTTGTCGGTCATGGGGTTTTCCTTTTTCATGCATTGCTTTGCGTAAAACGTATTTTTGCTGTCTGAAACCGCTTGGATATTGTTTTGGCATGTTTGTTTAGAAAATGCAACAGGTTTTTTGAGGAGTGAGGTATGAGGTGTGAGGTATGAGGTATGAGGTATGAGGGGTGAGGGGTGAGGGGTGAGGGGTGAGGGGTGAGGGTTAGTCTGGTTTTATTACTGTGATTTCTACACGGCGGTTCATCATGCGGCCCTGGGGGGTTTCGTTGGTTTCCAGGGGGTTTTCACTGCCGAGACCTTTGATTTCCATTTGATGGGGTTTGATGCCTTTGCCAAGCAGAAAGCTGCCCACAATGTTGGCCCGGAACTCGGAAAGTTTCTGGTTATAGGGCTGGTATCCTTCTGAATCCGTATACCCTGTGACCGCGATTTTCACATCCGGGTACAGGGCCAGAATATCTGCATATGCAGTCAATTCTGCATACCCTGCATCGGTAAAATCATTGGTGTTGTATTTAAACCGGATCACCACTTTTTCTTCAGGCAGCGGCGGGATTTCTTCCCGGGCATCTCTGGCGGTTTGTGTTTTTTGTTCCGGTGTATCGACTGCAGCCGAAAGTTCAGGCATTTCACTGGAAACCTCTGCTGCCGCTATGTCCGGCTGAGATTCCCTATGTTCCTGCAAAACTGCAGGTGCCTGCCCGGAAGAAGTATCCCTGTCTGCCCGGTCATTTGCTTTTGGAATCTCAAATGTCCGGGCATTATTATTGTGCGAGGACACCGTTATTTCAGATTTTTCCCCGGAAGAATCCCCGGCGGAAAAAAAAGCAGCATACTGCTCAGGCAGCAGCCCCATTGTGCGCTGCGCAAGTGCGGCAATGTGCTGTTTGACAATAGATGCGCCTGACCCGGATGCATCAGGAAACAGATAAAACCCGGATGCAAAAACCACCAGCAGAAAAACAACAATACCCACCCCGGACAAAAGCGGTTTTTTCCGTTTTTTTTCTTTTTCCGGAGGGGAGGTTTTTGTTTTTTTTGT
>JAWOEP010000104.1:0-7310 GCA_046482705.1 Desulfotignum sp. | reverse complement strand
TGATAAAATGTGTATTGAAGTAAATATTTAAAGGAGAGTTGTCATGAAACGCACCAATGTGATACTTGACGAAAAATTGATCGATGCGTGCATGAAAGCCACCGGCATGAAAACCCAAAAGGCTTTGATCGATCATGCACTGCGCGAGCTGCTCAGGCATGAAAGGCAAAAAAAAATACTTGAATTGAAAGGGAACATCAACTGGGAAGGTCATCTCGATGAATGGCGGCAGGGACGAACCGCATGATGGTGCTGGTGGATACAACGGTCTGGATCGATTTTTTTTTCGCAAAACCGGAACCGCATGTGAATACATTTGAAACACTCATTGCCGACAGAGAAGATATTTGTATTTGCGGCGTAATTTTGACTGAAATTCTTCAGGGAATCAGAGACGATGCCGAATTCAGTCAAACCAGAAAAATGCTCGGCAACGTGATTTACCTTCCCATGCAGGTTGATGACTACGTGAGGTCCGCACAGATTTATCGGCATCTTCGCCGGAAAGGGATTACCGTAAGAAAATCTGTGGATTGTATGATCGCAGCGGTCGCCTTGATCCACGATGTTTTTCTGCTTCACAACGACAGGGATTTTTTACCGATCAAAAAGCATTTTGGGCTCAAGACATTGTAATGCAGAGGAACACCATTTTTTCGGCCTGAATGCACATGGAAATCTGATTTCAACCGGGTTGCTGCAGGGCGGTTTTCCAAAGGCTCATCCTATATGCGGATTGAGAATCCATTTGATGAACCAGCTTTTCTCTTCACGGTCCACACACACAATGCCGGAATTCTGAAACCGGATCACCTGCAGCTCCGGATTCCCGCCCGTCAGAAAGGATACCAGCCGCTCCATATAGGGGAGATGCCCCACGATCATTATATTGGATGCCGGATCAATCCGGGATCCCAAGTCGGTGACATCATCCAGCGAACCGATGCCGTCTGCTTTTTCCAGCGGCGCATCCTTCTTCAGGATATCCCTGAAAATCCGTGCAGTCTGTTCGGCCCGGGTCTTGCCGCTGTGCAGGATTTTTGATACCGGCACCTTATACATCCGGGCCACGTCGGCAATTTTCATTGTTTCCTGCCGGCCGGTGTCAGACAGCCCCTTTGCCGGATCTTTTTCCTTTGACAGGCTTTTTCCGTGCTGTACCAGATAAATTGCCATGGGTTACCTCCTCTGTTGTCTGTTTTGACAATATTATCTGCTTCTCTCATGCATGGCAAGTGTTGTGTTTATCATGGATGGATGGAGGGACCTGACCTGCAATACCATGATTTTCTTAAATGCCTTTACAGGTATTGAAAATGTTGATAAGCAGTTTCAAAAGCGGTTTCTGATTGTTCAAAGATGGCAAAGCAATCAAAATGTAATCCAGTAAATGAGTTAAGAATAGGAATTGATTTACAAAATGGCCAGGCTTGAAGAATTGAAACCAGGTGTCACAGTTAAGGGTATCCTGCCTGATGGGTTTATTTCCGTTGTCAATGTAAGCTGGATAGGTTCCGTTGCCATAGAACTCACTTATTTTTATGCCTTCAAACAAGTTGCAGAAACCCTGTCCAAGGCAAAAAATACGTCTGTACAAGGGCTGACTGAATCAGGTATTGTGAAAAGCCGGTCCGGGGCGGTGCAGCTTTTGGGGGCAGAATCAGTTGCCGGCTGACTGGGACCCTTCCAAAGACAAACGCTTGACTGCGTGGGAGTCTACCCAGTATCTGATCCAGGCCCTGGACCAGAAAGGAAAAACCGGTGCAGCCGGGCTGCTGCGGCAGTTGGGTGGTGACTTTGGAGACAGGGCCCGTGACCTGGCGTACCGTCTCTACAGTATCTGCGAGCGGAAAGGTTGGGCTGCCGAAGCACTGGCATACAACAGCATTGTGCTGGCATGGCCGGAAATTACCCGACTGGCACAGGCTGAACCCCCATCAGATGATGCCAGGTATAAAGACGCAGATATTTTTCAACAGGAGTGATCCATGCAGATCAACAGTATTGAAATCAAAAACTTTCGTCTGTTTCGGCACGCGGAATTAAAAGACATGCCCCGTCTGGCCGTTGTAGTTGGGGCTAATGGATCAGGCAAATCCACCCTTTTTGATGTGTTCAGTTTTCTCAAAGATGCCCTGGCCCAGAATGTTGCTGTGGCTGTCGCCAGGCGGGGAGGTTTCCGGGAACTGGTCAGCCGGGGTGAAACAGGCCCCATAAGCATCACCGTGAAATTTCGAGAAAGCGGGGGCCGGCTGGCCACCTATCAACTGGATATCGGTGAAGAATCTGGACGTCCTTTGGTGGACCGGGAGGTACTGAAATTCCGCAGGGGCCAGCACGGCCAGCCCTGGCATTTTGTGGATTTCTCCAGAGGGAAAGGGGCCGCCATCACCAATGAGTCTGCCTATGGCCAGGCCGGGGTCAAGGCTGAGCGCAAAGAATATGTTCTGGAAGATCCCGGGGTACTGGCCATCAAAGGGCTTGGTCAGTTCAAGGAGTTCCGGGTGGTTTCAGAATTTCGCAGCCTGATTGAAAACTGGCACATATCTGATTTTCACATCCGGGATGCCCGACCGAGCGTGGAGGCTGGGTATGCCGAACATCTCTCCACCCGGGGTGACAACATTGCCCAGGTGGCCCAGTATCTGTATGAAAGTCACCCTGATCAGTTCACCAAAGTTTTGGAGGCCATGAAAGAGCGGGTGCCCGGGGTAAACAAGGTGGAGGCCAAGCCGACTGAAGACGGCCGGCTGGTGCTGCGGTTCCAGGACGGCAGTTTTAAAGATCCTTTCATTGCCCGGTATGTGTCCGACGGCACCATAAAAATGTTTGCCTATCTGGTGCTGCTCTATGATCCAAAGCCGCATCCGCTGCTGGCTGTGGAAGAACCGGAAAACCAGTTATACCCTGAACTGTTGTATGAATTGATCGAAGAGTTTCGGGACTATGCCAGACGAGGCGGCCAGGTATTTGTTTCCACACACTCGCCGGACTTTCTCAATGGAGCGCAACTGGATGAAGTTTACTGGCTGGTTAAAAAAAATGGATTTGCCGAGGTGCGGCGGGCCTCTGAAAGTCAACTGCTGCAAAACCTGGCAGCAGAGGGAGATTTGCCCGGAGCGCTCTGGAAACAGGGTCTGTTTGAAGGGGTTGGGACAAAATGAGTCGTCTGGTGTTTCTTCTGGAAGAGCGGTCCATGAAAATTCTGCTTGAAACGTTTTTGCCGCGTTTTTTTCCTGATATCTCGTTTTTGTGTGTTGCCCATGAAGGAAAACAGGATCTGGAAAAAAGTATCCCCCGGAAACTGCGGGCATGGTGTGAACCAGGTGCCCGGTTTGTGATTGTCCGGGATAATGACGGCGGGGATTGTCATGTATTGAAAAAACGGCTGAAACAGTTATGTGAAAGAAGCGGCCGGTCCGAATCACTGGTCAGGATTGCCTGCCAGGAACTTGAAGCCTGGTATATCGGAGATCCTGATGCAATGGCAGACGCGTTTGATAAAGAACAGTTGCGCGATATCGGGAAAAGAGCCAGATTCAGAAATCCGGATACCATTCAACAACCGTCCAAAGAAATGAAAAAGCTGATACCGGCATTTCAGAAAGTGTCTGGCGCGCGCCGCATGGGACATACCCTTTCCCGGCATGGAAACCGATCCCGCAGTTTCCAGGTATTTCTTGAAGGGGTTACGTACGAATTAACATCCATGCAGTGTGACATATAACAAACAGAGGATAGGTTCATGGCAAAAACTAATCATGGCAGGGTAGGCGAGGCTCTTGACTTGCTCAATAAAGGCTTGAAGCCTTATGTTGAGCGTGAATTCAATGCTGCCTACAAAGACCAGTGGCAAGATAAGGTGCAACAGCTGATACGGGATCAAAGGGGGATCTCTGCTTGTAAAACCACCTTTTTACAGATGTGGAAATCAAAAATGGAAGAACCTGCAGAAGAGTCAGACAAACTTTTTGTTATTACGCTGAATGCCTGGGAAAGTGACTATTGTAGATGCTCTAACCCCTTAATGGCCGGTTATCGTTCCAAAAAACTTGAGGAGATTTTCTAACGATGGGAATTAATCATCTTTTGAACAAAAAACAGTTCCCCCGGTCCAGTCGATACGAAATGGACTGGATGCTTGACAATCAGATGGGGCCCAACGCGGTATGGCTGGCAGAATGGCTGTGTGATGCCCTGCCCCTGGAACCGGGCATGCGGGTCCTGGATCTGGGGTGCGGCCGGGCCATGACCAGTATTTTTCTGGCAAAGGAGTTTGGCGTACAGGTGTGGGCCACGGACCTGTGGATCACCCCGGACCACAACTGGCAGCGGACCCTCCGGGCCGGGGTTGCGGACAAGGTGTTTCCGTTGCGCTCGGAAGCCCATGCACTGCCCTTTCCGGCAGGGTTTTTCGATGCTGTGGTGTCCATTGATGCCTACCAGTATTTTGGAACCGATGTGCTGTGCCTGGGTTACCTAAGCCGGTTTCTTAAACCCGGCGGGATGCTGGGGGTAGTGATGCCGGCACTGATGCAGGAGATGGGGGATGTCATCCCGGACCATCTGACCCGGCCCCAGGCCAACGGCAAGGTTTTCTGGGAGGATGGGTGCCGCAGTTTCAAAACAGCTGACTGGTGGCATAAATTGTGGGCCGGGGACAGCAGCGTCACCGATGTCCGGATGGAGATTCTGCGCGACGGCTGGCGGCTTTGGCGGGATTTTGAAACCGCCCTGGAGATGGCCGGCAAAAGCATTTTCCCGTCTGATGCTCAGGCCCTGGATATGGATCAGGGGCGGTATATCGGATTTGTCCGGGGGACGGCCCGGCGGACCCAGGTCGAATCCATGAATCTGTATGACCCTGCCATCGGTGCCCGGGTAGGAGTGGACCAGTAGTCGGTCGGACCTGGCTGATTACCGTAAATCCATGGACAAACTGCTGGCGCTGGATGCTGATATCCTGTGTGAAGGGCATTTCGGCATTTTTCAGCCAAAAGAGCGGGTGCGGCAGTTTATCGAGGAACATCGGAAAAAAAAACAGCCGGGATAATTCCTGAGTATCCAAATGGGTATATCAGATATGGCGAACCGGCGCACTGACTTCTGGTTGACAGATTATGCATTGTTTGTTATTTTTATGCATATGGAGGTGTGCCATGAGAACCACTTTGGATTTACCTGAAGATCTGGTGAATGAAGCTATGCGGGCAACAAATATCAAAACAAAAACAAAAGTCATTACCGTTGCCTTAGAAGACCTTGTGAGGAAATCAAAAATTTCCGCCTTGAAAAAATTCAAAGGCAAGGTTGCGTTGGACATGGATCTTGATATCCTGAGAAATCGTAAATGAGGGTACTGATCGATTCTTCAGTCTGGATAGATTATTTCAGATCCGGAAATCAGACTGATGAACTGGACCATCTGATTGACAGCAATCTCGTTTTTGTCAATGATCTGATCCTGACCGAATTGATCCCTTTTCTCAGACTTCAGAACCAGACAGCCCTGATTGACATCATCAATGAAGTGGGCAGGCTGCCAATGTCCATAGACTGGCAACAAATTCAGTCATTTCAGTTTATCTGCCTGAAAAACGGCATTAACGGGATCGGTATTCCAGACCTGATCATTGTTCAAAATGCCATTCAAAACAACAGCGTGATCTTTTCATTGGATAAGCATTTTAAACTGATGCAGGACAGCCTGAATTTCAAACTGTATTGAATCACCTTTATATCAACGGGACCGGTTCCGGGGATATCAGGGATATTTTAACCGGCAGGGCCGCTATCCAGACCGGTCGGTCAGCACTTTCAGCTGGTCGGTGAGCAGCCCTTTGAACCGCTCAAGGGTGATGGGATATGCCTGCATGGGAATTCCCATCCAGTCACAGTATTCAAGAAACTCCTCGGGGTGTTCGGCCATATACTGGTCCAGGTAGCCGATCCCGTCCAGCACAATGGCACCGCCAGTATGGCGCGGAAAATTTTCATTGGCGATCCCTTTGTCCCATCCCTTGAAAACCTGGGTCCGGTACTTTACCCATCCGGGTGTCATGAACCAGACCGGTTCACCGCCGGCCATCTCCTGTCTGATCTGTTCCATTTCCTGGTCGCTGGCCAGCATGTTCATGCAGTGGGTCGCTTCCACCCGGGTGACATCCAGCCCCTGTTCGGAAATAATGGTCTGCATCAGGCGTGTGGGATTGTCTGCATTGACATAGCAGTATTTGCCGCCGTAAACGACAATGACCTTGTGGGCCTTGTCTTTTGCCTTTTTGATGAACCGGATCAGCTGCCGTTCCAGTTCATGGATGTCCTGGTGAAGCCCGGGGGTGGTGTAAAACAGGTGGGGGGTGTCCAGAAATCCCTGGTCCTTGAGATAGTTGAGTTCGAGGCGCATGGTGCCGCAGGCCACAATGGCGGTATTTTCAAAAGACAAGTTTTCCATTTCATCTCTCCTTTCCTGTGAAATCAGGCCGTGTTACCCGGGCAGGTAGCGTTATGGTAACGCCACCTGCCGGTCAATCGTTGCCGGTAACAGGTTCGGTGCCGGCCGGATCTGTATCGTCCCTGGATGCGGTTACCGCACCGATTTTTCCAGCACTGCTTTCAACTCAGCAATATCAGCGTCGTCTGGGTGTCCAACGGCATAAGCTGCGTCATCAATCCAGGGCGGGGGCGTATCTTTCTGCTTCACCTTTTCCAGCACCTTTGGATTGACCTCCCCCTGGCAGGAGTAAGTCCCGACAACCTCAGCCCCGTTCAACAGGCTGACGGCATAATCCATGGCAGCTCTGGCATGATCTGACCCTTTGGCTGCCCCATGGGTCGCAAACAGGAAAACCTTTGCATCCATTTTGCATTCTTTCAGAAAAGCTTCGGTTTTGGGATCGGGCTTGCCCGCCTGGAGCCAGAATCCCACTGCCACCAGATCATAATCACGGTCATGGGACGGGGCCTGATCAATGGGGTAGATCTCTTTTTCACCTTCGATGCTGTCATAAACGGCCTTTGCCAGTGTCCGGGTGTTTCCTGATTGACTGGCATATAAAATCAGTGATGTCATCTGTTTCCTCCTGTTGGTATCAGTATGTTCCTTATCCGGTCAGCCGGTCTGGCTTCAATAACAGCAACTTTCATGCCATAACTAATATAATGGAGTTGACACCGATGGGGGGTGGGCCTTTATTTTGATGATGGACAGGATATGCCAGGGCCGGCATACACGATCTGCATGGTCAATCCCCGGGGATCAGTCTCCGGGACTGTCGGCAAAAAAATGAAATGATCCCTGAACGAAGCGC